>NZ_JAUBSH010000047.1:38801-50579 GCF_036704705.1 Microcoleus sp. K1-B1
TTCCTTGAGCTGCCTGTTCAGTGACGACATCTGCTGCATTATCCACAGCGTAGATATCGTTACCCAATCCGCCTATAAGTGAGTCGGCTCCGGTACCGCCATTGAGGAAATTATTAGCGCTGTTGCCAGTGATAGTGTTCGGTAGAGTATTTCCATAGCCGTTAATCGTAGCGGTGCCGTTGAGATAAAGGTTTTCAACCTCTGCAGGTAAGGTGTAGGTGACGCTAGATGCCACCACGTCGATTCCTTGACTTGCAAGTTCAGTGACGACATCTCCTGCATTATCGACACCGTAGCGATCATTACCCAATCCTCCTATAAGTTGGTCGGCCCCCAATCCTCCCTCTAGATTATCAATACCATCTCCACCATAAATGATGTCGTTTCCATCTATCCCAAGGAGGTAGTCGTCACCAGCTAATCCGTTCAGGGTATTATTGGCGGAATTGCCCTGGATGATGTTTCCTAAATTATTTCCGGTGGCACTAACCCCAGCGGTGCCTGTTAAAGTCAAGTATTCAACTTCTGCGGGTAAGGTATAGGTGACAGTAGATTGCACCATGTCGGTTCCTTGATTTGGAAGTTCAGGAGTGACGACATCTCCGATATTATCCACAACGTAAATATCTCGACCCAATCCACCTGTAAGTAGGTCGGCTCCGGAGCCTCCCTCTAAACGATCGTCACCATCGCCACCATCTAGGGTGTCGTTGCTGGCCAATCCATTGATGATGTCATTGCCGGCCAATCCATTGATACAATCTGGATTAGGGGTTCCGCTTAAGTTATCAGCACCAAGAGTGCCATTTATACATGATGTATTCAGCAGAATTGAGGTGTTTTGACCGCCAAAGTTCGCGGTAGCTAAATCGGATAAGCCATCTTTATTAAAATCGCCTACAACAATACCTTGGGGATTGGTTCCCACAACAAAATTAGTGGCAGTGCCAAAGCTGCCATTGCCACTTCCAAACAAGACGGAGACATTGCCCGATGAATTGTTGGCTGTGGCTAAATCGACTTTTCCATCGGCATTGAAGTCACCACTAGCAATAGCAAGGGGTTGTGTTCCAACGGCAAAGTTGGTCGCTGCACTAAAGTTTCCCGTGCCATCTCCTAACAGTATTGATACGTTGTTTGAGCCGCCTTCGTTACTCGTTGCTAAGTCAGGATTATTGTCTCCGTTAAAGTCTCCTAAAGCAATGTAATTAGGGCTATTTCCAACAGTAAAGTTAGTGGCGGGGGCGAAAGTGCCATCAGCATTCTGCAACAGGATGGATACGTTGTTAGAACCCGCGTTCGCTGTCGCAAAGTCTGACTTGCCATCTTTGTTAAAGTCGCCGACAACCACAAAATAGGGACTTGACCCCACGCTCAAATTAGTAGCTGCGCCAAAAGTACCATTACCATTACCGGGCAAGATGGAGACGTTGTTAGAGGTTTGATTGGCTGTAGCTAAATCTGAATTGCCGTCCCCGTTGAAGTCTCCCACAGCGACGGTATACGGACTTGACCCCACCCCAAAGTAGGTGGCTGCACCAAAAGTGCCATCGCCATTTCCTAAGAGGAGAGAAACGTTGTTAGGCCCACTATTAGCCGTAACCAAGTCAGAATTACCGTCTTTGTTAAAGTCGCCTACAGCGACAGACGAGGTAGCGAGATAGGTCGGCGGGCTGGTGTTAAGATTAGTGGCAGCGCCAAATTTGCCAGTGCCATCTCCCAATGTGATCGAGACGTTGCGACCCTCTCCAGTGGTTGCAAAGGCTAGGTCAAGGTTGCCGTCTTTGTTAAAGTCCCCACTGGCAACTTTACGGAGACTATAGGTTATGGGAAAATTAGTCGCAGCACCAAAACTATTCAAAACGTACTCGTAACCCGCTAATACTTCGGGTTCAAATACCAGCGGCGTTTCTATTTTCCCGGTTCTGACTTCCAGTTCCCAATCGCCGCCTTTTGCTACACTTCCGGTGAGGTTTTGGGAAGCTGCAACGTTTGAATTTGTGAGTTGGGCAATTCGTTGGATGAAGGCTACACCATCTATATCTAAATCTACATCCAAATCTCTCGCTTGTTCCCCGATACCGCCGGGGGTTGAAACCCCCGTCTCATAGCGAAAGTCCTCTGAAGAGGACTGTTTATTGAGGTTGTTTTCAGTCGGTTTCAACCGACTTGAGCTTTGAGACAGGGAATTCATTCCCTGGCGGACTTTCGGGTAAGCAGTCGGTTTCAACCGACTTGAGCTTTGAGCCTGGGAATTCATTCCCTGGCGGACTTTCGGGTAAGCGCCAGAGGTTGATGCGACATTACAACCGTAAATCAGAATGTCCGCACCCAGATTTAAAGCACTCCGCCACTGCTGCAATTTCTCGGAATAAGTTTCCACATTATCTGCACTCAAGCAGCCATTACCCAATTGCAAGCTGCCGGGAGCACCGTGAGAAACAATGTGAATGCTGTCAATATTGGTACGAAGAGCTAAAATATCAGTAATTTGGTCGATCGCATCCCGGTTCCCATCCAAAACGACTACTTCCGTACCCGGTTTTACCCCAGCGACTAAACTTTGATAATTTTCTACTTGAGTGTCGATAAAGGCGATCGCACTTGGTGAAACTTGAATATTGAAATTTGGCATACTGCACCTACTAATAGCTAAAAAAAGACAATGATTCCCCTGTTTCGCGACTTGCATCGGAAACTCTTTCTGAAGGTTGTAGTAAGAATAACTGTTTTTTCAGAAAATCTATATAAAGTTTTCTTTATAAACACTTTTGTAATTAAAGTTTTGATAAAGGTGGGGAAATTTATAAAGTAATATTACGGATGAGCGAGCGCAAGGTGGATGACATAACACAAAAAAAATTTAATAGCAAGTGTGATTAGACTGAAATATTAAGAGCGGGATTTTTGATACATATATGCGATGCGGTTGGGCCGTTCGTTTCAAGCCCTGGCGGACTTTCGGGCAATGGTGGGGGCGGGTTTACGAGATAATTGGTATTAGGCAATTATCTCGTAAACCCGCCCCTAAAACTTATTCGTTACCATATTTATGGGCGACGTACTTACTTCAAACTCGCATCTATCCCCGCTAAAATCTCATCAGCTTGCCCGCACAAAGCAGCGTGACAGCAACCGTTACTCGCCAACAATCCCCCCCACTGACTCACATCGCCCCGGTTATATTGCAAAGTAGAACCGTCAAAACGAGTAAATTGGCCGCCCGCTTCAGTCAAAATTAATTCCGGTGCCGCTAAATCCCAATCTTTCGGCGCCGACTTTCCCGAAAGCGCAATATAAACATCAGCCTTTTGTTCCACAATTGTCGCAATTTTACAGCCAATACTGCCGACAGCTAGTTGATTTTGACAAGGCAGTTTTTGTAACAATTGATTAAAGCGATCGTCCCGGTGACTGCGGCTGGTTACTATAGATAAATCGGCCACTATATTTCGCGCCGAAACCTGCAATTTGACCGCAGAACCGTCCCGACTTTCCATAAAAGCACCCGCCTCGCGGATTGCGTAATAAATCTTTTGCTGTTCGGGCCAAGCCACAACTGCCAATACCGGTCTTCCCTCGAACGCTAAAGCAATATGAACTGCAAATTCACCTGTCCTGTCAATAAAATCTCGCGTTCCATCCAAAGGGTCAATAATCCAAACCCAACTTTGAGGTAAGGGAATTTGACCGTTGGTTTTCAAATAAGATTTGTAAGTTTCTTCGCTGAGATAGCCAAATTCTGTATTCCCTAAAGCCGACTGTAATTCGTCGAGAATGTAAGAGTTGACAGCGACATCGGCGGCGGTGACGGGGCCGTCTTTTTTCTCTTGGATGTCGAGGTTAGGAGTGTTGGAATCCTGCCGATAATAGGATTGTAGGATATCTGATGCACTCCAGGCGATCGATCGGGCAATTTCGCTGATTTCTTCGAGAGTTTTCATGAATTTCTTTTTTTTGAACCGCAGATAAACGCCGATTAACGCAGATTTCTGTAGGGGCGGTGCCCCCGTGCCCGCCCTTGGAACCATATAGCGGTTCTCAAGCGTGGTGAGGTATGGGGGCGAGTCCTATGCCCTATGCCCTATGCCCTATGCCCTATGAGCACCTCATGTTACTGAGAACGGCTATACATTAGCAATTACCAATTAATATGAGGATATTTCCATTCATAATAATTGGGAAACACAAAATTAGTAAACGAAACCGAAATACTAACCTCCAAGGATTTTACATGGTGCCACCAACCAACCGGAATAAAGATAGCCTCTCCCGGTTCCAAAATTACTTCAATAATTTTTGCATCTCTGTAAAGGGGGTATTTGTCATAATCGGGATTTTCGCCGTCTACCTTGCTGAAAACACCGACGTGATTGTAAAGCAGAGGTGTTTGCTGCGGAGAAATCAATTTAATTAGTTTGCGACCAGACACTTGAGCTAAAATTAAATTAACTGGGTCATGGTGCAGCGGTGTAATCGTGCCTTTCGGGCCGAACCAAAAGAAAACTCTGCCTTTTGTGTCCGTTGGATTTAAGTATTCTGGGAAAATTTCAATGTCGTCGAATAGGGATTTAAATTCCTCTCTTTCCAGAGTTTTGTTGTTAGCAACCATGTAGTAGTCGTTGCTAGCCCCGCCCTTGACCACCATCTCTACATATTTGCGGAACAAAACAATTTTTTTGTGATTTTCTATCTTAATTTCGTAATTCGGGTCGGAATTGCGGTTGGCTTGAATTTGTACCTCTGCATCGCCATATTTTTCTTGCAAATACTCCGGCGTCCACAACTGCAACGCTTTCCAGTTGTGCATGATATTGGTAATAATTACTGGAGTATTTTTTGCATAGTAATTTTCGAGAAAATACTCTCTGGAAAGGCTGCTTTTGCGTTCGATTGTGCCAAACTTGGAAGACAATGCAGCTAATTGATTGCTAATCCTGAGATGCGATTCTAATTTTTGCAATAACTGCACGTACTGACTACCTGCTTGAAAGTAGGGATGAGATGATATTTCCCTAACTTCTGCGGTGGCTGTTTCCGCATCTATGCCGGTATTTATTAGTCCTTGAATGATTTCTGCATCGGGTTGATTTAATAATTTGTTAGCCGCCACCCACTGTTTCATATTGTCGGGAAGTTCTTGTTTGCTTGGGGTGAGTAGATTGGGCAAGTTTTGTGTCAGCCATTCTAGGTTAACTTGCTGTTGTTCTGTTAGGGTAATCCGCAAAGGGGGAAGGGTGATAGTTAGGGGTTGGGTGTCAGCCATGATTCGGGTATGTTGTTTTGGGAGTGTTTTGTGTGACTTTAACTTGTCTTACTAATATAGCAATTTTGTTAACGAACCGCGAAGCCGCAAAGGGCGCGAAGGAAGAGAAGAGAGAAGTTCACAAATTTTGTCGAGGTTGCTGTCAGGATTTTAACTCAACAAGTGTTGCTAGTTCAAGTTTTCTAGCGTTGAGGGGTTTTAACCGGATAGTTTGGTTGATTTTAATTTAAAATTAAGCCTTATTCATCCAGGCGCGGGTTCCGAAGTTTTTGCAGGAATGGGAAGCGATTTTAGCCGCAGCGGTGAGAGTATCTGTAAAGTTGTTATTTTGCAAAATGTAGTGACAGAAAGCGCCGTGAAAAATATCGCCAGCGCCTAAAGTGTCTGTGGCTTGAATTTGAGGTACTTCTATAGTGCCGTAAGTGCCATTGCTGAGGTATAAAATTGATTTTTCGCCGCGAGTGATGGCAATATTGGGAATTCCGGCTGCTGAGAGGTAAGCAAAGACTTGTTCGGAATTGTCGCAGTCGGGCGGATGAAAGTTATCGGAACATACCGCCCATTCAACGAAAGGCAAGATTTCCTCTAATCCGGGTTTCCAACTGCCACCGTCGAGGACAATGGGAATGTTTTTTGACTTGGCAAGTTGAGCTATTTCTTGGCTGGCTGGGATTTGATGTCCGTCAAGCAGTACAATACTAACTGATGTTAAAATATCCTGGTTAATTGTTTGACTGTCAACTTGCGATTTCGTAGCATTGATGGAAATTACCGATCGATCGCCCGTTGCTTCAGTTACAATAATCGAGGAAACTGGCGGCGAGTGCGATCGCCCCGGCTCCAAATCAATTATCCTGACATTATACTCCGCTAAGTCTGCACGAATTAATTGGGCGATCGCGTGAGTGCCCAAAACCCCAGCCCATACCGCCGCATTCCCCAAATAGCTAAAAGTGACCGCAGCATTGGCCGCCGGCCCGCCCGCAGCAATGGTACAATCAGAAGCAACAACTTTCTGATTTTCACCCGGAGGCTTCCCGGCCAAATAAACTAAATCTAAAGTCACCAATCCCAAAAACAATCCAGTTTTCATATCTTCTTAAATATGTGGCATGGGCGTCCCGCCCGTGTCCCATCTGCGGTTAAAAAATCCCAATCTTAAAATGCAGCCAAATCCCAATACAGGAACACTTTACATCGTAGGAACCCCGATCGGCAACCTCGAAGACATGACCTTTCGCGCCATCAAAATCTTGCAAACAGTAGACTTCATCGCCGCCGAAGATACTCGCCATACAGGCAAACTTTTGCACCATTTTCAAATCAAAACCCCCCAAATCAGCTATCACGAACACAACCAAAACCAGCGACTCCCCGAACTCATCGACAAACTGCATTTAGGCAAAGATATCGCCATCGTCACCGATGCTGGAATGCCGGGAATTTCTGACCCCGGTTCCGAGTTAGTCAAAGCTTGCGCCGATGCTAATATTAACATTATTCCGATTCCCGGCCCGACCGCCTGCATAGTTGGCATAACTGCATCAGGCTTACCCACAGAGAGATTTGTATTTGAAGGTTTCTTACCCGTAAAAGGTCAAGAACGCCAACAAAGTTTAGAAGCTTTGCAAATAGAACCCCGCACTATAATATTATACGAATCTCCCCACCGATTGCGGCAAACTTTACAAGATTTAGCAAATAGTTTGGGAAGCGACAGACAGATTGTGCTGGCGAGAGAGTTAACTAAAATGCACGAAGAGTTTTGGCGTGGTAGTATAGAAAGTGCGATCGAGCTTTACACCAATCGCGAACCCCAGGGAGAATTCACCCTCGTAATTGCCGGCATCCAAACAGCCTCACCAATATTTTCCGAAGACGCCATCAAAGCAGAATTGCAAACATTAATTGCCGAAGGCATAAGTCGTTCCCAAGCCAGCCGCCAGTTAGCGCAACAAACATCCCTCCCCCGCCGCCAAATCTACCAACTCGCCCTCACAATAGGCGACAATGAATCACTAGAAAAACCCGTGGACGACTTGTGAATATCTCTCTTCTCTTCTCCTCTGCGCCCTCTGCGCCCTCTGCGGTTAAATAAAAAAAGCTAGATACTCACACTCAGAATTATATGGTACGCGGAAACTACGATCGACAAAAACCATATTTACGCAACCCCCACATCAACAAACCAATCGCCGAAATCTATGCAGACTTAGACGCCTTTACCTGGGAGATCTTTGAAGACCAACCCCACCGCTTCGATACCGTCAGTTTCTACGTATTGCTTCCCCCACTGTTTTACGAAGGGCGTTTCATCAAAGGAATTTATTTCAGCGAAGCAGTCGAACTCATCAACAAACTATTTCCCCAACTTTCCTCAGTATTTTTATCCTTCGCTTATTCCCCCGGAATCTCCTACTCCTGGGCCCCGATAGCTGACGCCTACTCGAGTTTATACAAAAACCCGCAGCGGGATAAATGGTTTCGCGAAACTTATCCCGATCGCGCCCACAAACCAATCATACCACTGCAAGACACCGACTTCATCAACGAATACTTAATTTCCCCGCGCAACGTCCCCGCCAAAGACATCGACTTGCTAGCCGTCGCCCGAATTTCCGAAGAAAAAAATTTGCCAATCATAGCCAAAGCCTTAAAAGTTTACCGCCAAAAATATCCGCAAAAACCTATAAAATTAACAGTAGTCACCGGCCACGAATTTGATGCTAGCAACCTGAAAACTCTCGACCAGTACGCATTAAAAGAATGGCAACAAGTCGAGGCAATTTTAAGCAATCCGTCGGACTACATTAACTTAGTACCAAGAGTTGACTACTACAGCGAAATCCCCACATATTATTCGCGGGCGCAAGCATTCGTCCTCGGTTCCCTCCTCGAAGGAAAAAACCGGGGAATTACCGAAGCAATGAGTTGCAACGTACCAGTAATTTGTTTTGAAGAATTCAACCAATACGCCAGAGGCAACTCGCCAGTTTTCCCCGAAGGTGCGGGTCTTTACGCCAAGTTTGACCCGGAATCTCTCGCAGATACTATATATACAGTATTGGAAAATCAAACAGAATTCAAACCGCGATATCAGTATTTAAAGCATTGCGGGCGCAAGAACTTTTTCAATACTTGTATAGACAGTTTTCCTTACTATCAGCACAACATTCCCGACTACAAACCGGGAGATGCGATTAACAATTTGTGGCTAGATTTAGCAGTTCAACAAAATTATCAAGTTAGTTTGAACAGTTTTTTGTACGGAGGTTCTCCCTTGTCTCATATTCGCGGGACAAATGCGATTCAGCACAATCTCGGTCAGTTAACCAAGTTTCAATGACAGATAATTCGGAATGATTAAACCGCAGAGGCCACAGAGGACACAGAGGAAGAGAAGACAGAGATGAATAATTCTGATGTCAACGGATTTGAGATTAGTCTTCATAGCGAGGACTTTCGCTAAAAGCCCCGTGGAATTCATTCCCTAGCGACTGGCAGGTAGTCGGCTTAAGTTGGCACCCATGACTATGCCCGATGCCCGCCCGATGCCCTATGCCCTATGCCCTATGCCCGATGCCCTATGACAATATCCTCAAAAATCTTACTTGCCAAAACTCTAGCTAAGTTCACAGGAACAGCATTGCCGACCATTTTGTATCCATCAGCAATATACTTGTACTTAAAAATAAACTCATCCGGGAAAGTCTGAACTCTCGCGCACTCTCGCACAGAAAGCCGACGGTAAGGCAGAGGCGAATTGGGGTCAAAAATGCGTTTGTCTTTGCCAACCAAAATCATTTTACTAGCTTGAGGATGGAGAGGTGCGTGTCTGCCGCTTGCCTGAATTGTAAAAGAAGGTTCTGACCAACTTCTAACTCGATTGCGCGACATATAAAGGCTGGAAAACCCCAAATCCGCACATTCGTGATTGGGGACATAATCGTGATAATTATCTAATTTACCCTTAACTGACACAGGCGCGATCGCCTGCAAATCAAAAATCGCATCTTTCAGCGTCAAAACCTCGGTTCCAGGTTCGGGAAACTCAAAACCAAAACCCAGAGTTTCCCGATAGCCAACAACAATCACCCTTTGCCTATCTTGCGGAACACCAAAATTTCTAGCATTCACCAACTTGTACGAAACCCGATATCCGATGTCCTCAAACTGCGATAATATATAAGTAAAAGCATCCTTGTTTCTGGGGGCCAAGATACCGCTAACATTCTCAGCTAAAAAAAACAAAGGCTGCTTGTCCCGCACAATCCTGATATACTCCCAGAAAAGTTGACCCCGACTGTCATCAATGCCGCGTTTAGCGCCTGCTTCACTCCAACTTTGACAAGGAGGCCCGCCGATTATCCCAATACATTTGGGAATTTCATCAGATTTGATTTTTCTGATATCTCTGCGATCTAAAATAGTTTCAGGATGATTGAAATTATACGTATCCCAAATAGACTTATCATATTCATTCGCCCAAACCGGATTAAAGCCAGCCAAGCCAAAACCCAAATCCAACCCGCCACAACCCGAAAACAGAGAAATAATATCCAAAGCCACCTTTTTTCACCCGCATTAAATATAAAATCAATTATAAACCTCTCTTTTCTTAGATATCTATCTCTTTCTTCTCTCCCTCTGCGCCCTCTGCGCCCTCTGCGGTTAATAAAAAAAATCTAATTCACACACAAACAGAACTTATCATCCTCAATGAATGCAGAATCCATCCTTCAATCTTACCAACATTTCGGCGTCCATCTCGGCTTAGAAAGAATTCACCAACTTCTCCAAAAACTAGACAACCCCCACCAACAAGTACCCATTATCCACATTGCCGGCACCAATGGCAAAGGTTCCGTTTGCGCTTATCTCTCTTCCGTACTAACAGAAGCAGGCTATGTAGTTGGACGCTACACATCCCCGCACTTAATCGATTGGACAGAAAGAATTTGCATCAACCAAAAACCGATTTCCCCAATAGCATTGCAAGAGTGTCTAGAACGAGTGGTTGCCGCTACCGAAAACAACACCGAAACTCCCACTCAATTTGAAATAATCACCGCCGCAGCTTGGCTGTATTTCGCCGAACAAAAAACAGACATCGCAGTCATAGAAACTGGATTGGGCGGTAGATTAGACGCGACTAACGTTTGCGAAACACCTCTGGCTAGCGTCATCACTTCTATCAGTCTTGAACACTGGCAAATACTCGGCCCCACCGTCGCCGATATTGCTGGGGAAAAAGCGGGAATTCTTAAAACAAAATGTCCGGCAGTTATCGGAGAATTGCCAGAATCAGCTAGAATAGTAGTAGAAAAACGCATTCAAGAATTAGACTGTCCAGCAACTTGGGTAAAACCAGCAATAGATTTAGGACAAGGATTCGCAGAATATCAGTTAAATCAAAATGCGGTTAAAATAAAATATCAATTGCCGCTGCTGGGAAAAATTCAACTAATGAATTCAGCAATTGCGATCGCCACTTTGCAAATTCTCCAAAACCAAGGATGGCAAATTTCCCCAACCGCCATCGAAAACGGTATCGCCAAAACCCAATGGCCCGGAAGACTCCAGCAGACAACTTGGAAAAACCGCAATATATTAATTGACGGCGCGCACAACCCCGCCGCAGCTATCGCCCTGCGTGAATATGTCGATCGCCTGAACAATCGCCCGTCAGCGATTAACTGGGTAATCGGCATTCTGGCGACTAAAGACTGCGAGGATATTTTGAAAGCATTACTCAAAAAGGGCGATCGACTTTACCTGGTACCCGTACCCGATCCAAACTCATCATCCCCCGCAGAATTAGCCAGCCTAGCTCAAATTATCTGCCCCGAATTAACTTTCTGTCAAGCCTTCCCCGACTTAACAACAGCTTTAGATGCTGCTGTTGCAGGTGACAACCTAACAATCCTTTGCGGTTCGCTTTATCTCGTCGGCTATTTTCTGCAACAACAACAATCCCAAGCTTAAACGCATCAGAATTGTGTTTCTTCCTCAGTAAAGATAGGAGGCCACAATTCCGAAACGGGCAATTCCCAACCTGGAAAAAGTTCTGCTACTGTTAAGATATCGCCATTTCCTAAAACTGTCGGTTCACCTGTAGAGCGATAAATAGTCACTGTTTCTTCATCAGGATCGATCAGAATTCCGACGATCGCACCCAATTCTATAAACTTCAAAACCTTGGCTTCTATAGGCTTAATGCGATCGCTCTGAGATTTAATCTCAACCACCAAATCCGGGACAAGTTCTCCAAAATAACGCGGACTTTGGCGCAAGCGGGCGGCCCGCACAAAAGAAACATCCGGTGCTTTGACATTCGTATCCGGCATGATGAAACCGCCTGCGGAGTCAAAGACTCTCCCCAAGCGACGGGGATAAACCCAGTTACCCAGCAAGCGAATCAAAATACTGCTGATTTCCTGGCGGGGTGACAACTCCGCCGCAACCGAGATAGAGTGAGGTGTTGACCAACTTGTGGTAAAAAAAGATAGGTC
>NZ_JAUBSH010000048.1:0-40840 GCF_036704705.1 Microcoleus sp. K1-B1
GTCATATTCTACCATGCTGTGCCTAGATTGTTAACCTTCTTTTTTTACTGTTACCCCGATTTATTGAGCGGATACCTTTAATCGACAATCCTGAAATTTATTATAAAAGTGCAGTATATTTTAAACAAGCCTTACTAAACACTATATCATAAATTAATGAATCCACGATTTTTATTGCAGTCTCCCGAAAATAAACCTCGTTGGCTTATCCTATTCTTGTTAGGTTTAATCGCCGCTTTGGCAATTGGCGTAACAACAGTTTACTTCAAAATGGCGATCGCCCAAACAGCCAATCCCACCTTATCTGTAGACGTTAAAGCCGATCGACATCCGATAAGTCCCGACATCTACGGTATGAATGATTATGCACTAGAACCCGCCCTCGCCAAAAAGTTACGAATTCCGCTAGAACGCTGGGGGGCTAAGCACACCAGCCGCTACAACTGGTTAGTCGATTCTTCCAACAGTGGCGATGACTTCTTTTTCGTGGTTGGCGGCGAAAGTGTGTGTAGGATTAGTTTCAACCGCCTAGTAGAAAATGGGTTTTAAACTATTAAGCATCTACCATCCAAGCAATACACTTTTGCATTTGCACGCGCATTGTTTCTCGATCGGCATTATACCTCCGGCCGTGTCCCGGCAACACCCATTCAAACGAGTAATTAGCCAAATTCTTCATAGATTTGATTTGTTCTGGCCAAGAATACCAACAGACATCATGAAAGCCAACTAGCTGCTGCAAACTTTCCGACCAAGCAAGATGATCGCCGGTGAACAAAAACTTGTTATTGTAAAGCAAAACTGTATGACCTTTCGTGTGACCGGGTACAGAAATAATCAACAAATCATCTGCTAGTTGATACGGTTTGCTGGGCGACAATTGAATTTCTACACGGCAAGTATCAGCGTTAATTTCGTCATAATGAATGATGCGATCGCACCCAAAATAGTCGTGGTATAGTTGATGATCTGCCACATCATCGCCGTGAGTCAAGTACATATAGCGAATGCCACCCATTGCTTCTATATTTTTGACTAGCGGCGGCACAAAACGGGGAGAATCAACTAAAATATTGCCATCGGGACGGACAATTAAATAGCTAGCTGCGGCGTAGGATTCCTCTGAGTGGTAGCCGCAGTGATAGACATTTTCTGCTATGAGTGCGGGCAACAGTTGCTGAGCTTCTTTGATCCTTTTGGGTTTTTCTACAGTGCCGATCGAACTTGTGGGACAAGACAAAAGAGCCGCGAGCGATCGCATTTCTTCAGTTTCATTACTTGGCTGGTGGTAAACCGCAGACTGTTCTCCTGCTTGAGTAAATACTTCAGGTGCCATCCACCGACAAGTATCACAGTCAATGCAGGTATTGTCTACATAAAAGTTACCCTTAATATTCTCAGTACGCCTCCGATTAATATTAGCCATTTTTCTACCTCTTAATAACCCATATAAATTATGGTAACTTAATATAACGAGTACCCCCGACATCCCGACGGGTTTAAACCCCCGTCTCACAGCACAATTCGGTTAAAACTCACATCTTGCACCATTCTCAAGAACAGGCAAGATGCCCGTTCCACAAGAGATTAATTTTCTTGTGGAACAGGCATCTTGCCTGTTCCTAAAAGGATGATTGACAGCCGATTAAAACTCACCTCTTGTACCATTCTCAATAACGGGCAAGATGCCCGTTCCACAAGAGATTAATTTTCTTGTGGAACAGGCATCTTGCCTGTTCCTAAAAGGATTATTGACAATGGTGCAACATATGAGTTGCTATCAACAATTCTATCGCTGCTGATCCGCTGGAAAAGCACCCGCTTTCACCGCCACAGTAACAGGTTGTCCGCCACGGCTCAATTCAAGCTGCAGATCGCTGCCCACGGTACTTTTCTCGACAATTTGCTGTACGCTGCCAGCATCAGTTACTTCTGTACCGTTGATTTTCTTGATCACATCCGCAAGGCGAACTCCAGCTTGTGCCGCCGGAGAATTTCTAGCAACTCCCAAAACTAACACGCCTTTATCTTCAGTCAGCCTCAATTTGGTGTTGGGATTTTGATTAAATTCTCTCTTGATTTCGGGAGTAATGCTCAACATCCGAACGCCGAGATAAGGATGTTCGGCTTTTCCTGCTGTTACTAATTGGTCGGCAATTTGTTGTGCTCGATCGATCGGAATAGCAAAACCCAATCCTTGAGCGCCTTGAATAATCGCCGTATTCATGCCGATAACTTGACCGCGCTGGTTCAGCAGCGGGCCACCTGAATTGCCGGGATTGATTGCAGCGTCGGTTTGAATAAAGCTGACGCGCTTGTCGGGAACACCGACATCGGCGCTAGAACGGCCTGTAGCGCTAATAATGCCCACAGTCACAGTATTGTCCAAACCGAGGGGATTGCCGATCGCGATCGCCCATTCTCCCGGCTGTAATTCTTCAGATTTGCCCAAACTCACCACAGGCAAATTGTTAGCTTCTATTTTAACAACAGCCACATCAGTAACTGTATCTACGCCTAAAACTTTGCCGACAAATTCGCGGCCATCCTTCAGTTTTACCGTCACCGTATCCGCCCCGTTAACGACGTGAGCGTTAGTCAAAATGCGGCCATCAGAACCAAAAACAAAACCCGAACCGGAGCCCCGTTCTACTCGATTTCCCGGTTGAATGGGAGATTCTGAACCGAAGAAGCGGCGGAATTGCTCCGGTATCTCATCTGGAACTTGGTTCGTCACCGTGCGAGACGAATTGATCCGCACCACTGCCGGGCCGACTTCCTGCACAACTTTAGTAACAAAATTAGAGTCTTGAGAGGGCAGTATATTTGCAGGCAATGCTGAGATTGGCGCTGTAGTTGAAGGTTGAGCTTGAATGGCGTTAGAACTTCCAGGAACTTGAGAAGTTAGGGCGTTGCACCCAACAGTTGCGGTGGAGCCCAGCAAAATGAGGGATAAAAAAGCCAGTTTTTTCGGCAAATAAAAACGGCGAGAAAGCACAGTTGTAGCAGGCATATTTTTAGGTGACATAGTATTGAGTTGGTGGGAGTTAGAGCGAGAGTTATAATTAGGATTTTGCATTTTTAGCACCTACTGTAATTAAATTACAACTAAAGGTTCTTTAATTTTAATTCAAGCATTGATGAACTCTGCTTGACTGGTGGGGTTTACCCTACAAGCTGGGGTAGAAACCGGACAGTCGCAGGCAAATTGTGTGTGGATTCGAGCTTTTGAGTGCGATCGAACTGGGTAGGCACTGGCGAATTGCTGTCTGAGTGCGATAATACAAACTACGGTAGCCAGCTCGCATATTCCGCATTTCCCGCGAAATTTTCACAGGATTGATATCCGAAGTCATGCGATTTTAGATTTTAGATTTTAGATTTTGGATTGACTTGCGCGAGATAAATTCGGGGGCTTGAGGATTTGAGATTTGAGATTTTGGATTGATTCCACGGATCAATCACGTGGCGAGTACCATCAAGAATTTCTTGGTCAACAACTATCTTGCACTCAAAAAAACCAGGTTTCTACGCAAAATCTTCGTTGTGAGCGATCGACGTTAACGTAGAAACGGGATTTTTGACCCCGCCTGCATCCACGAAGGATAGAAGCTAAAGCATCCGAAAGCCTCACCCGAAAGCAGGAAGTAAAAAACCACTAAAGCCTCAAGCTAAAGTACCAACTATACCCCAGTCAAAATAGCCTGCCAAAACTCTCTTCATATCGTTTCCGGTTGCATCGGAATAATAAAATCGAGTCAACCGTTAACACTCAACCATTCAGTTTTTTGACCCGCCCGTCAACAGTCAACAGTCAACAGTCAACAATAATTCCGGTGCAACCGGAATTGATATCAAATCTAAAATTTGAACCTATGGAGTAATTTTATTCCTCCATAGGTTCAATGGAACTAACCGAATCGATTTCCCTCGACCTGTTCCTCGAACTTTCCAAAATATCAACAGTATTCTTAATAAAACCAGCCATCGGCACAGCCACTAACAAACCGGCTACTCCTGCCACCTTAACCCCCACCAGCAGCGCCACTAAAATCCACACAGGATTGAGACCGATAAAACCACCTAATAACCGAGGAGCAACCCCGCTTTCAATTATTTGCTCAATTACTGTAGCGACAGCTAAAACTGTGACGCCGAGCCAAAAGTTGTTTAATGTGATCAGCAAACTGACAATGCAAATACTGAAAGGTGCCCCGAAGGGAATCATAGTCATTACACCCACACCCAAACCGAACAGAAGTCCGAAGGGAACTCGCATAATTAAAAAAGCAACAGTGATAGACAGTCCCATCAAACCCGCCAAAGTTGCTTGCCCGACGAAGTAGTTGTGGAAGCTTCGCGCCAGCAACTCTCGCAATTGAAGGCTCTGCTTGGAAGGAAACCATTTAAACAATCCTTCCCAGACGCGATCGCCGTGCAAGAGCAAGTAGAATGTCACGACTATTGTGAGGAGGAAATTCAACAGACTGTCTGCAGCACCCAAACCAAATTTGAGAATTTCGCCAGTGAGAGACTGCAATTGAGATGAAAGTCGATCGCTCAATTGGGTAGTCAAACCGCTAACATCAATGCGGAGATTGCGATTCTCCGCCCAATTGTGGAATGCTTCAATTTGTTCTGTGCCAGAAACTATCCAAGTCGGGAGTCGGGTGGCAAGTTCAGTGATTTGGTTTAGCAGAATCGGGGCCAGAGTGACACCTAAAACCACCAATACCAGTAAAGTCAAAAACAATACCGACAAAACTGCTCGATCGCGCTTCAAGCCGTATCTGTGCAGAAAGCGCACTGGATAATCTAGCAAAAAAGACAGCACTGTAGCCACTACCAAAACTGTAATCAGGGCGCGAAAATATTCAAAGACTAGGAGGGCTAACCAGCAGTTGAGTACCGCTAGGGGAAATACCAGTCCGTAAGTCCACCACTGCGGCAGTTGAGTGAAACGTCTCATCTAAGTTAACCGAGTTAAAATTCGAGATGCAAGATCTGAGATTGGCGCTGCTATTCGCCCTTCTCTGTTAACCATTTTATAGTGTATTTATTTATACCCGACTGCTGAAAATTTCCAGTTGCTCGACCCGCAGCGGAAATTGGGTTGCTGGCAGGCAGAGCCTGCCACAACTATGTTATATCGTTTCCGCTAGTATGGATATATTACCTGCGAAAATAATTTATTTTCGGTTGACCGGGCAGCGGTTTGCAACTCGTGATTCAACCTTTTTCCCCGTGCCGTTCGAGAGCTAATTGAATTAAACGGTCTACTAATTCAGGGAAAGAAATGCCATCGGCTGCCCACATTTGCGGATACATACTGGTAGCTGTAAAGCCAGGAAAAGTGTTGATTTCATTAATCAAAACTTCTCCGGTTGATTCAATGTAGAAAAAGTCTACTCGCGCTAAACCTGCTGCGTCTATAGCCAAAAATGCTTGCACTGCCATTTCTTGGATTTGCGAGACGATCGCACCGCTGACTTTTGCCGGGATTGAGCAGTCGGCTTGTCCCTGGGTATATTTAGTTTCGTAATCGTAGAAATCGCTTTGAAAAGAAATTTCTCCCACCGTTGAAGCTTGGGGATGATCGTTACCCAAAACTGCACATTCTAATTCTCTAGCAACCACACCCGCTTCGACAATTATCCGCCTATCGTAGCTAGCGGCGCTGTCGAGTGCTGCTTCTAATTCAGCGCGCGTTCGAGCTTTAGAAATTCCCACAGACGAACCCAAATTGGCTGGTTTTACAAAGCAAGGATAGCCCAACTCTGCTTCAATTTTATCGCACAATTTGGGGAAAACGCAAGGATTAGACCAGATTTCGGAACGGTTGACAGCGATGTATTTTACCTGCGGCAAACCAGCCTGAGCAAAAGCCATTTTCATCGCAATTTTATCCATTCCCACCGCCGAACCTAAAACCCCCGAACCGACAAAAGGAACTTGCATTAATTTCAGCAACCCTTGCACCGTACCGTCTTCGCCATTTGGCCCGTGCAAAACAGGGAACCAAACATCTACAGCATTAAAATTAGGAAACTGTCCAGCGGGAGAATCATCTTCTGCTGTTTGTTCCTCTATTTCCAGAGGTTTTCCGGTGGCTAAGATTTGTTGAGGTAATGTTCCCGACAGCCAGCAGCCGTTTTTTTGGATATAAAAGGGCAGAACTTCGTATTTAGAGGCATTTTCGTCAGCAGCGAGGGCACGGGCGATCGCCCGCGCCGAACTAATAGAGACTTCGTGTTCACCCGATCGCCCCCCGAACAATAGCCCGATCCGCATCATTGTCATTTTTCAATACTCCCGCTACTTTTTGACAAATATACACGCAGAGAGCGCAACGAAGGCACATACGAACCGCTTTAAAACTACTTATCTCCTCCCTTCCACTCTTCCTCTGTGTCCTCTGCGCTCTCTGCGGTAAAAAAAATTACATCTTCTTAGAAAAGTTCACCAGTAAGCCGTCCCCTATCTCATTCCGGTGCTATTTAAAGCATTTCCCCTGTCAAACTAAAAGCGCGAATATCTGTAATTTTAACCCGCACAATTTTACCCGCCAATTCAGCAATATCGCCCTTAAAAAATGTGAGACGATTGCCGCGAGTGCGTCCCATCACCTGAGTTGGATCTTTGAGATTTTGAACTTCCACCAAAACCTCTTCAGTACGTCCGAAATAGCGCTGCGATCGTTCCATCGCCGTTGTTGTCACCACATGATTGATCCGTTGCAGGCGATCGGCTTTCGCCTCCTCACTCAACTGATTTTCCCACAAAGCGGCAGGCGTCCCAGGGCGAGGCGAATAAGCCGCAGTATTCACCAAATCGAAACCAACGTCTTCGATTAACTTCAAAGTCTTCTCAAACTGCGCTTCCGTCTCCCCTGGAAAACCGACAATCGCATCCGCCGTAATCGAAGCATCCGGCATATAACGGCGAATTGTATCAATAATCCGGCGGTATTTTTCCTGAGTATAACCCCGCGACATTGCCTTCAAAATATCATTATCTCCCGACTGAAAAGGAATGTGAAAATGTTCGCAAACCTGCGGTAATTCAGCACAAGCCTTAATCAATCTTTCCGTAAAATAGCGCGGGTGGCTAGTAGCAAATCTGAGGCGATCGACACCAGGCACATCCTGCAAAAAATAAAGCAAATCCGTCAAAGTATGCTGGTTGCTGCCGCCCGGTTTTGTCCCCGGCAAATCGCGTCCGTAAGCATCAATATTTTGCCCCAACAAAGTCACCTCCTTGTAACCTTGACGGCCCAAATCCTCCATTTCCGCGCGAATTGCCTCCGGCATTCGCGACTGTTCAACCCCGCGAACATTCGGGACAACACAATAAGTGCAGCGTTCATTGCAGCCATAAATTACATTCACCCAAGCAGTCACCTTACTATCGCGGCGCGGCTTAGTAATATCCTCCATAATCTCAACAGCTTCTGTCGCCACCACTTGATTGCCCTCAAAAACTTGTTCCAGCAAATCTTCAAGTCGGTTAGCGTGTTGCGGCCCCATTACTAAGTCTAATTCCGGTACTCTCCGCAGCAGCGCTTCACCTTCCTGCTGCGCCACGCATCCAGCTACAATTAAAGTTAAACCCGGTTCTTGGCGCTTGCGATGAGCTTGCCTTCCTAGGTTAGAATAAACCCTTTGTTCGGCATTATCGCGAATGGTGCAAGTATTGTAGAGAATCAAGCTAGCTTCGTTCGGGTCTTCCGAGAACTCAAAGCCCATATTTTCCAGAATGCCGGCCATCCGTTCCGAGTCGGCTTTATTCATCTGGCATCCGAAAGTAGTGATGTGATAGCGGCGGGGTTTAACGGTCATGGCGAATTGCAGGCAAATAAAAAATATAGGTTTTCAACCTTAACACTTTATTATAACACTTCTGTGTTAAACGAGATACGTCTGGTTATTGGGAATTTTAGTAATTGTAGGGTACGCAATGCGCCCCTTAGCACTACAAAAAGTTTTAGATACCCGAAAAATTCGGCGAAGTTGGGTATCGGGCTATTCGTTTTTTTTAGTTAGATAAAAACTGTAAAATTGTTTTGGCAATACCTTGTGCAGCCAAATAAGGAACTCCATTGCCAACAGTTTTAAACATATTAGTCAACGTCATCTTTTCCGGCAGTGCAAAATCTTTTGGCAGTGACTGAATAGCCAGTGTTTCTGCAACAGAAAGCCGACGAAGTTTGTAAGGGTGCAAGTGAACTTCGTTATTGCCGTAACAAGCTGTTGGCGAATAACGCCACCGATGCAAGCGCTTGAAAGATTTTTTTGAATCATCTCCTTCATCAACGGAAGCAAATCGCTTAATTCCAGCTTTTGGTTGAAAATAATGTTGGGCATTGGGATGGTTGAGAACGTCATTTTTTTGGAACCAAAATTCTACCGTTAAATTTTGGGGCAGGTCATCAGGACAAGGCAAGAAGTTATCGGCTGCAAAGGCATTTCTCTCAGGCCAAGGATGAGAAAAAACTTCTGATTTGGGATATAATATCTGACTTTCCCAAGGAAATAAATTTTCGGATAACATTTGGCTTTTTTCTTCTAGGGAAATGCCCAGATTTTTGACAAAGTTTTTTCTAATCCCAATCAAAATAATTCTATCCCTATCTTGCGGGACACCGTATTCTATCGCATTAATTAAACGTTCGGCAAAAACGTATCCCGAATCAGCCAACTGATTTTTGAGTGCGTCGTAAAAAGATTTATGTTTTTTTGTTCTCCACAAACCTTTGACATTTTCAAATAAAAATAAATCTGGCTGCTGCTGACAAATCAATTCAATGTATGAAGCTGAAAGTTGACCTTTATCTCCTTCCCCGCCCCGGTTTTTGCCACCAATAGAAAAGTCAGGACAAGGTGGCCCCGCGATAAATCCCACAATATCGTGATGCTTGCGGGCATCCTGCATCAATTCCCGCAAATGAAGTGCTGGTTTTCCCTCTACAAGTCTAGTGACATCTGCTTCCTCTCCTTCGCAATATCCGTATTCTGGTAGGGGCAAATTCAGGCACTGCCGAGAATAGCGGTATGCTTGCATGAAAGGTGGGAAAATTTCATTGACATACGCTACATTAAAGCCGATCGACTCAAAACCCAGATCGAGCAAGCCAGAACCTGAAAAAAATGAGAATATACAGGGGATGGGGAATTGGGAATTGGGCATGGGGAATTGGGAATTGGTAATTGGTAATTGACCGGGGCGGGTTTATGAGATTATTAATTTGAGACGATTATTGTTGGTAAAAACCGCCCCTACAGGTATTATTAAAACCATTGCCCGCCTCGGAAACGCCAGTATGGAAACAAAATCCGCATTAGTGTTTGCGATGCCAGATAAATAGCTAGCCACACTAAACTATAATGCAAAGCAAAAGATCCCAAGTCAAAATCTTGTGGAGGTATCCCCGGCAAACCGATAACTTTGATTAAAAATAACACAAAAAGTGCTTCCCAAATCCCAGCGAGTAATTGAAATGCGCCAGGCCAATCTCGATCCCAGCGAAACTGCTGGATGTAAATATATAACGCATCCCAGCCGATGCCAAAAATCGCTACATACCCTAAAATCCAGAAAAAAATTGCTCCTGAGTGGGAGGTAATTAAACCCATAAAAAAGGGCAGCGTTACTAAAACGCCTACGGTTGCAAATAACAGTAACCGAGTTTGCCAGCGGCCGAATAAGGTGGGAGTCATGCGATTTTAGATTTTAGATTTTAGATTTTAGATTGAATGGGAAGGTTGTTCGATTTTAGATTTTAGATTTTAGATTTTAGATTGAAGGCGAAGTTCGTTTAAATCAGTTAAATCTGACATCTTTTACCAGTTTCAAGAACAGGCAAGATGCCTGTTCCACAAAGAGTGAGTTTTATTGTGGGGTGGGCATCCTGCCCGCCCGTACAAAACCTGCCCGCCCGTAAAAAACCTATTGAAATACTGCAATATCTCCGTTAAATCCATTAAATCCTGTACATTGCTTGTTGCCGAACTTCCTCCTTCAATTTAGTCTGGAGATTTATTTAAAATCCATTTCAACCACTGCACGAACGATCGCCAAACGCTCAATTTCCGCACACCCGGAACTCGGTTGGCGGCCAGACTTTCAACCGAACGCAAGGCGGCGTATTGCAAGCCCAAAAAACTGTCTACGGGCGCGTAAGGCCCTCCCAAAGTAATCGCGCCGGCTGCGTATACCCGGCCTTCTCCGTTGCTAGCAGAAAAATTCCGCAATTCGGGTACTTCAAAATCGTTGTTAACACTCAGCCGGCCCAAACCGTTGAGGGGAAGATTATATTGAGCTACCAAATCGTTTAACAAGGGACTGGTTTTTACCTTAGCGTCCAAACCCGTAGCATCAATAATAAAATCAGCTTCTAACTTAATTTGCCCCTTGAGTTCCTTCTCCTGAATGTACGTCACCGTGCGGTTTTGACTGTCGCGCTCGACTCGCTCGACTTCCCCGAAGGTAATTTGATACCATCCTTGACTTAAACCTTCTTTGACAATCCGTCGCCAGTCGCTGCGCTGGGCTGTGGTAGTGCCGCCCCAGTCGGTGAGCAACTGTGGCCGCAATTCAGGCGCGGCTTGTTCCAAAAGTACGCGGAGTTCCCCGCCCCAGCAAGCTTTTGGCCAGTTGAAAGGTTGAAATTCGTAGTGATTTTCGACGCTGCGCTGAGCGAGTTTAAATTTGTTACCTTGAGGTTTGGGCGATCGCATCAAATGCAATACTTGAATGTTGCGGTTCCGCTGCCGCGCTTCGTAAATCCGCTGCACCACGCGCGAAGCGACTATTCCCCGGCCTCTAATTAACACGCTGCCGCCGCTGGCCTCCAATTTTTCGTAAACGCCGTCGTGCTTTTCGTAAGCGTTGACAACCGACTCAAAATCCTGGGTTTTTTCGCGGTAAGCTTGCAAGTCGGGCAGAAATTGAATGGCGGGATAGCCGGTGGCTAAGTGTACGTATTTGGCGATTAAAAAAGCGTGATCGCGGTGATCCGCATTCGATCGAGAATAAGCGATCGCGTACCTGCCGTCATCTGTTTTGCGAATTCCCCGCACTCTACCGTAGCGAAACATCTGATTCCACCCAATTCGATCGACTTCCCTGTCAATAGAATCAAACACATTCCCCGCGCGAGGCGTATAAGTTTCGGCAAAAGTCGGTTCAGCAAACACCTGCCACATCAACTTCAACGACATCCCCAAATGCCCTTTAAGCAATTCCTGCCAAGCTTCCCGCAAAGCATAGGGAGGCCACCCCCAAATGTTGTCTGGACAAGAGTCAGAATTCGATCTTAGGCGTTCCCGCAGCGGAATTTGGGAATTCAGGCACAAACGCAGATAGCGGGCGTAAGGCTGGCTTTCCATGCCCAAAACCGCAATTCGATCGATTTTCACACCGCAAATTCTGAGCAAATCCACCCAAATAAAGCTGCCTAAACCGCCACCAACGGCAGCCCAATCAACTTCTGTTACAGGGAGTCCCCTAGATTCGAGCGATCGCATTGACACTTGAGAAGCGTGCAAAAATTCGATCGGCGGAAATTCTTCCCTACTAGCTGTTTGAGGAAGGTGCAACATTATATGCTGGCCCAATGCCGGGTCTGGCCCATTGGTCTGCGGGCTAAAGAAAATGTGAGAATTGACAGACGGCGTTTCTGGGGAATTAACAGCAAAAGAAATGCCGATCGCGTAGGGCCCCACTTGCAGCATATCGCCGTTTGCCAGCACGCAGCGGGTTTGACGAATGCCGTTAACAAAACTACCGTTGCGGCTACCCGTGTCAGTAAGTAAAATACTGTTACCTTCGGTGCCAATCACTGCGTGAAAGCGAGAAACTTGACTGCTGCTGAGGGCAATTCGAGAAACTCGTTTCCCGTTGATAGTTGCCGGCATAGCTTCAAAAATTCGTCCCAAAGCGATGGGTAAGTCGAGTATGGGGGATCGACAATCCCCCGTAGCTGTATCTGTCCAAGTCAGTCGCAGGCGCAAGGGTTGAGAATTCATGATTATTTTTTAAACATCAGCCGTCGGCTTTGAGCTTTCTGCAAAAAAAGATTTTTGAAGTTGAGAGTGTTTAGCGGATAGCCAGATTTTCCCTTTTTCTCCTATCTTGCACCATTGTCAATTAGCCTTTTATGAACAGGCAAGATGCCTGTTCCACAAGAAAATTCACTCTTTGTGGAACGGGCCGGAGAGCCCGTTCTTGAGAATGGTGCAACATCTCAGTTTTTCAAACTTTTACGGAGAGATCACCACACTCGCCGCCGCCGCCAAAGAAGTACCGCACCACGGACACCCCGCATTCAACTGCGCGTAAGGCGAAATTCGGCTGCACTTGGGACACTGCAAACCATATTTTGAAGGCCCCGTCGGCTGAAAGTTACCAGGTGCGGGAGGCCCAGACAGCAAAACTGTCTGGGGCGCGGCTACCTGCACCTCCGTCACATTCACCACCTCGATTTGCACTTGGCCTAAATGGATGTGACTTCCCGATTTCAATTTTGCTTCGCCTTGGGCGAGAATTTTTCCGTCTACCAGCGGCGGATTGCTTTCGCGCAAATTCCGCACTGCATACTCCTGCAATTCCTGATTAAAAAATATTTCAACGTGCAGACCCGATACGCTGGGATGCGAAAATACTATATCGCACTTCGCCGGATCGCGCCCTAGCCTCACGGTTCCCGGATTTTTGCTCGGCTGTCCGTTTTGAATGGTTCGAGTTTGACGCACCCCAGCTTCTGTCCATGCTAAAGTGAGCTGGTTTGTCATGATTGTATAGTTTGCTCAAAAAGATAAAAAAATATTAACTGATTTATTTTGAGGACGGAGTTCCTCACCAAAAAACTTAATTATAATTATTGACCAAGAATTTCTTGATGGTACCCGCCACGTGATTTATCCATGGAGTCAATCCAAAATCTAAAATCTAAAATCCTCAAGCCCCCGAATTAATCCGTGGGGTCAATCCAAAATCTAAAATCTAAAATCTAAAATCGAATGACGCCGACTCGATCGCACTTCTAAAAATATTATGTGCAGTTATATAGCGGTTCTCAAAAAAGTGAGGTATGCCCTATGCCCTATGCCCTATGCCCTATGCCCTATGCCCATGAGTACCTCATCTTTCGCTCGAAAGGCTATACAAAAAAGCCCTGACTTCGGGGCTTTTAGTGCTCGTATTGGCTTTTTTTGAGAGACTTAATCGCGCTTGTCAGCTTTTCTTTCCCGCAAAAATATTGACCGCAGTGCAGTTTCGTTAAAAAATTGCTGTTCAATATTTGCCAGGGATTGCTAAAAACTAATTCCTGGGGGGTTTTCACCTGTGCGAGGCTGTGGTGCGCTAGTCACGAATTTTGGAGGTTGGGCGATCGAACTACCTTGGTAACTTCGATCGCCCCCCCTCCTCAAACGTTTACTGTCCTAGTGCTATCTCTCACGCTGCAACTGTGCAATCTTTCATTACAGGGCAAGCCTTGAAAGACTTAAGCTTCGCTTTTGCGGCTTTTCCGACCGCCTTCGCGACCAATTTGAGCCATGTGTTCGCGATTTCTGCTGACAGCTTCGCCGCCTTTTTGGCCAGCTTGTCTGGCTTCTTCAGGGGTGAATTCGTGTGCAGTTCCTTTCTCGTGTGCAGCTTTTCCGCCTTTGCTAGCAATTGCGCGCTGTTTTTCTGCATCCATAGAAGCGAATCCGCGTTTGCTTTTCTCAGCCATGACTGTCTCCTTGTTTTTTTCTGATTTTTTAGCTCGATCGCGCCTTCGCCTCCCACTGTCATGGTTACTCCCAGTCAGTGGTGAGATATCCGACGGTAAATTATGAAACCTCATCAGACGAATCTAAGCTTTTGGTTTAACTCGCAGGATGAATATTTCATACTTTACAAATGTGAACTAAAAATAGTTCACGTCCGGGCACTATAGTTAGAGCCGCCAATGTTTTAAGCTGGTTACTGTCTTTCAACCATTCTATAAACCCCCCCAACTTTTATACCTCTTTCTCAGGTATAGTCATTCTTTAGTTCGCTGGAAGGATGGAACCGAAAGCTGATTGGCAGTAGACTCAGAGGATTTTTCGACTTAACCGCGCCACTTCAAAAATTAAAAGTCCAAAGACGGATGCTTTTTTGGTCTTTTTACTTTTTTTTTGATGCCTTCCGCGCTTGCCAGTTATCCCTATGTTAGTTGGTCTGCCGATCGAGTTGTTTCTGGTAAGCGATATTTTGGGGCGCAGCGCAGGACGTACTCGATCGCACTTATCAAGTTTACCTTATGACCTATCGAAACATACATCGGCTTTACCCCTGTTTGCGTCCTTAGCGCTGCGCCTACCGTTGATCCCTCTAGCAGCAAGGGTTGCCAACTGCCCCGGTCGAGTCCGACTTCGGAATGTTCTCCCATAAATCGATTTTTGGCAACTCCGATCGTGGGAATCCCGGTCAAAACCCCCAAATGGCAGGCCAGACCGAATCGGCGGGGGTGGGCTAGTCCTTGACCGTCGCACAATATCAAGTCTGGCCTCAAACTGATATTTTCCAAAGCTTCGAGAACTGCCGGCACTTCTCGAAAAGACAGGAAACCCGGAATATAAGGAAAAGTTGTAGGACTGCGAACTACAGCTTGCTGCTGCAACTGCAAGTCGGGAAAACTCAGAACTGTTACAGCGGCCCGCGATACATCGTTTACACTGTCGTAGCCCACATCTACCCCTGCGACGTACCGAACTGTGTCCAGTTGATTTTCGGTAACTACCTCTGACCGAAGCTGTTCTTGAATGGCGATCGCCTCTTCAACTGTCTGCGGCCAAGGGTGTCGCTGCAACATTTTGATTTTTCTTCAACCGTTCTCATCTAAGCTTAACTTATTTTTGGGCATTTTTAAACTCGGAGTTTTATCGTTTGTAGCTATAAATTCCTAACTTGCCCAAGGATCTTTTTTTCTACTCAGGAGGGTTGAGCAAGGTGGGCCGATGCCAATTCTACAAATAGAGTCTGTATGTCGGAGAGTGAAATTCTATCTTTCGCTTGTGCTTGAACCAACCCCCAAAGGTTTTACCGCCACGCTTCTCCAATTTTCTACTCAAAATTTACAAAAAATACCTATTTGATGCTGATTTTTTAGGTTTCTAGAAAGCTTTCTCTTTGCGATCGCCCTTTTATCGCTTGTCGCAGAGCGCTCGAGCTATCTATTTACTTCTGCTATATCTAACAAAATCCTCTTTGTCAAGATAATTGCAACATTTATTCATCAATAATAATCTCACCCAGCTACAAGTGCCATTGTACCTCCCCACTCATCGAGCTAAGAGGTTCCCAGACCCTCACAACTATATGACTTTTATGAAAAAAAATAAAATAATTTATGAGTTGTTGCACCATTAACCTGAAGTTATAATCTTAGATAATACCGAAGAGAAAACTAACATCAATTAACACAACATAGGTGAATCAACATATGAAAACCATGCAAAGTGTTCAGTACAACCTAGCTCTCTACTTAGTCGGTGGCATCGTCTTCATCATCGCCGCCTTAATTTTAAGACCTTTTGCCCTCGTCGGCCCAGGGGAACGCGGCGTTATGATGCGCTTCGGGAAAGTTCAAGACGCGATTTTAGATGAAGGCATCCACCCGATTTTACCGATCGTCACCTCTGTAAAAACTCTCAGCGTGCGGGTACAAAAAACAGATTTAAAAGCAGATGCAGCATCCAAAGATTTGCAAAGCATTACGACAGATTTGGCAGTTAACTGGAATGTTGACCCCGCAAAAGTAAATCAAATTTACCAACAAATAGGAGACGAAGAACAAATTGTTGCCAGCATTTTGAGTCCGGCTATTTCGGAAGTTCTTAAAGCAGCAACTTCTAAAAAAACCGCCGAAGAAATTATCACTAAGCGCAACGAACTCAAAACAGAAATCGACAACAGCCTCAAAAAGCGTTTGGAACCTTACGGCGTCATCGTCAGAGATGTTTCGTTAATAAATTTTGGCTTTTCTCCAGAATTTAGCAAAGCCATCGAATCCAAACAAATAGCCGAACAAGAAGCTAAACAAGCAGAATTTACAGTTCAAAAAGCCACCCAAGATGCTCAAGCTGAAATTAATCGTGCTAAAGGTAAAGCTGAAGCTCAACGCTTGCAGCGGCAAACATTAACAGCCGAAATTTTGCAGCAGCAAGCAATTGAAAAATGGAACGGCCAGTTTCCGACAGTAATGGGAGGAGGCGGAACCTTGCCATTAATTAATATTGCGCCGCCGACTTCTCAAGCCGCAACTCCTTCTAAATAAGCTGCTGCGGATCGTGATTGCCACGACGCGGGGAGAAGGGGAGAAGGGGAGAGGGGGAGAGAGTCTGAGGGGGGGAAGAATTGAGGGTTTGTCACTGCGGAAGTGAAGATGTGCTTTTTTAAATGCCCAACAGCAAGGGTACAAAATACAACTAACAACTAACGTGAAATCCCGCTTACTTAAATGCGAAGATACAATTTACGTTGCGCGAGTCCTGAAAAACGTTAGAGTAAGAAACAACTCGGAAATTGTAAAGGTTTGCTTGAAAGTTCGGCTGATGGGAGATCGGGAGAACCAGTCAATTTCTAATTTAGGTGAAGTGGGGGGGATCGGCGATCGCCATACTGCGTCAGAAGCCCTGTGGCTGCGCGATCGAGCCTTGGCAGCTACTAGCAGCGGCATTGTCATTGCTGACGCCAATGCACCCGATTGTCCCATAATTTATTGCAATCCGGCCTTTGAACGGATGACAGGTTACTGCGCCAGTGAAATCTTGGGGCGCAATTGCCGATTTTTGCAAGGCCCCGATACCGATCGAAATACTGTAGCTAAAATCCGCGAGGCCTTGCGCCAAGGTCGAGAAATCCAGACACCAATCAAAAATTACCGCAAAGACGGCACTCCTTTTTGGACAAAATTATCGCTATCTCCCGTGCGAGACGACAACGCTAATTTGACTCACTTTGTAGGAGTTCAGTCTGACTTGGCGGAACCAATATGTGAAGTGCAGCAAGCATTGCAGCAAGCGAACGACCAACTGCAAACGATTTTGGAAGCAGTTCCGGGAACAGTATCTTGGATTAGCTCGGATTTGCGCTATTTGGGGGTTAACCAGCACTTAGCCAAACTGCATGGTTTGCCGCCTTCGGCTTTTGTTGGTCAAGATATTGGTTTTCTGGGCGCTAGCTCGGATTTTAACTCTTTTGTGGTGGAGTTTTTTGCCGGTGACGCTACCGAAGCGGTTAAAGAACTCAGCGTTAAGGTACAAACCGACGAGGGACAGTCCGAGGGATACTATTTGATTGTGGCTCAAAAGTACGATGAGGGCAAAGCAGCTTGTCTGGTAGGGATTGACATTACCGAGCGCAAGCGGGCAGAAGAAGCTCTGGTGCTGACTCGCAAGGCGGTGGAAAGTTCGAGTGACGCGATCGGCATCAGCGATGCGAACGGCACTCACATCTATCAAAATCAAGCGTTTTCTCAGCTATTTGAATGGGACACGGCAGAGGAATTTAAACTAGCCGGAGGTATATCGGCAGTTTTTGCTGACCCCGCAGTCGCCCAGGAGGTACTCGACACGATCGCCCAAGGTTATTCTTGGTTTGGTGAAATTACCAACTGCACTAAAAGCGGTCAAACTTTGCAAGTTTTGCTGCGGGCAGATGCTATTAAAGACCGCACAGGGAAAATTGTCGGTCTGATTTACATGAATACCGATATTACCGACCAGAAGCGCACGGAACAAGAGCTGCGACAAAGCGAGAAGCGCTTTCGATCGTTGATTGAAAATGCTAGAGACATTATTGTGATTCTCGACGAGAAAGGCTTTTGCCGCTATGTATCTCCTTCCCTAGAGCGGATTTTGGGCTACCCGACGGCGGAAGTGCTCGGCCGGTCTATCTTTGACTTGATTCACCCTGACGAATTGCTGATAGTGGATCAAGTGTTCAAAGGTATCATGCAAAGGCCCAGAGTTAGCCTGGGAATGGCGGAATACCGAGTGCAGCACAAGGACGGTTCGTGGTGCGTGTTGGAAGCGGTGGCGACGAATTTGCTCAACGAACCTTCGGTGCGGGGAATTGTGGTCAACTGTCACGACGTGACTGAGCGCAAAATGGCTGAAGAACAATTGTTGCACGATGCTTTGCACGATGCGCTGACGGAGTTGCCTAACCGTGCTTTGTTGACTGACAGGTTGGGGCAAGCTTTTGCCCGCGCCCAACGGCATCCGAGCGAGCAGTTTGCGGTGCTGTTTCTGGATTTGGACAGGTTTAAGGTGATTAATGACAGTCAGGGACACCGCACGGGCGATCGACTGTTGGTGGCTGTGGCTCGCCGTCTCTTGACTTGTTTGCGGCCAGGGGATACGGTGGCTCGTCTAGGGGGAGATGAGTTTGTGATTTTGCTTGAGGAAATTAAAGGTGTTGATGAGGCGATCGCCCAAGCAAAGGCAATTCTCAAAACGATCGAACGACCGCTTTATTTGGAAGGTAATAAAGTTTTAATTACTGCTAGCATCGGCATTGCTTTGAGTACCGACAAATATCAGTGGCCGGGAGATATTTTGCGCGATGCTGATATTGCGATGTACCGCGCGAAAGCTCTCGGTAAAGCTCGCTACGAAGTTTTTACCCGTGCGATGCACACTCAAGCTGTGGCTTTGATGCACTTGGAACATGATTTGCGGGAGTCGGTTGAAGAACTAAATTTGAAATATTCGATAGTGGATTTCGCCTGTGGGACGGCGGCAGAAAACTCGCCGATTAGTGAAATTGATCGGAGATTGGAGCGTCCGAAGTCGCAAGTGACTGCTTTAAAATTGGAATGTCCTTTTACTGTTTATTATCAGCCGATCGTTAGTTTGAAAACTGGTTCAGTTATCGGATTTGAGGCGCTGGTGCGCTGGCTGCACCCGGAACGGGGTTTAGTTTCCCCGATGGAATTTATTGCGATGGCGGAGGAAACTGGGTTAATTATGCCTTTGGGTTTGTGGGTTTTGAACGAAAGCTGTCGCCAAATTATTCAGTGGCAGAGTTTGAATTTACCTGTGGGAAATTCGCGGCTGACTGTAGCAGTAAATCTTTCCGGGAGGCAGTTTGCGGAACCGGAATCTATCGAGCAAATTAAGCAAGTTTTGCAGGAAACGGGTGTTGATGCTCGCTGTTTGAAGTTGGAGATTACTGAGACTGTGGTGATGGAAGATGGGGAAGCGGCGGCGGCGATGCTTTCGCAGTTGAGAGACTTGGGGATTGATTTGTGCATTGATGATTTTGGCACTGGTTATTCGTCTCTGAGTTATTTGCACAGGTTCCCGATTAATATTTTGAAGGTCGATCGCTCTTTTGTCAGTCGCATTGGGGAAACGGGTGAAAATTTGGAAATTGTGCGGGCGATCGTCATGCTGGCCCGCAGTTTGGGGATGGAGGTAGTGGCAGAAGGTGTCGAAACCGCCGTCCAATTGGCTCAACTGCGGTCGATCGGCTGCGAGTACGGTCAGGGATACTTTTTCTCTAAACCTCTCGACAGTGAGGCAGCTACAGCCTTGTTGAGGCGATCGCCGAAATGGTAATCCGATCTACAATAGGAATTGCATCAAAGTAAACTCATACCAAAACCTATGTCTCAATCGATCGCCCCAGTTTTACCAGACAAGCAAATTGATACTTCTCCGACTTTAACCTTTGAAGAATACCGAGTTTATCAAGGAGAATCTGATGTAAAATATGAACTGTACAAAGGCAAATTAATCCCGATGCCAACAGCCACAATTTTACATATCAAAATTTGCGAATATTTAGTTTACCAATTGCAGCGTTACCTAGCTGAACACAATCTCGACTTAGTAGTAAAAACAGGTCTGGGAGTGAGAACAGATGAAGATAAATCTCGGATTCCCGATGTAGTTGTCTGCACTCAAAGTCTTTTGGAACAAGCTGCTGCTAGACCCGGTGCAGGTATCCTCGAATTTGATGAAAAGCCGCTGTTAGTGGTAGAAGTAGTCAGCGAAAATCGTCGCGAAGATTACGTGATTAAACGCGGAGAGTACGAATTAGCGAATGTGCCAGAATATTGCCTTGTTGACCCTAAAAGGGGCAAGCAAAAAATCCGGCTTTTTGCATTGATTGAAGGTGAAGAGGGTTACACGTATACAGATTTCTTACCTGGTGAGGAAATTGTGTCTGTAGTATTTCCCGATCTGGTTTTATCGGTGGATGAAATACTAAACCCGCCATTGGTAGAAGGGTTAATTAAGGCAGAACAAACTCAATTGCAGCAACTACAAACAGTCGAACAGCGTGCTGAAAGGTTGGCGGCGAGGTTACGGGAGTTGGGCGTAGATCCTGATGCTGTTTAGGAAATTGGATGAAGTACGCGCGAGCGAAGCTATCTCGCAGGGAATCGCCCTTGACGTATCTCAATCATCTAGCGGCAAGTCGCGCAGGAAATAAAAGCGATCGCTTTGCCCATTGTCTCCTTTAATTCGCCCTAAGTAACCAGTCAGCGGTGAAGAAAGTTCTATAGTCAAATCCTTTACTGATTCGTTTGTCAGCTTAGAATCAGTGGCGGCAAATCTAGCATTGTATTGAACTTTAATCTCCACAACCGTGGTAAAGTCGCTATCTGAGCAAAGTTGTTTCACTGCTTGTATAATTTGCGATCGCAGCCTAATTTCTCTTTCAACTTTCTGAATATAATCATTAATTCTGTCGTCAATTTGCCGCCCCATTTCTAGATAGGGCTTGAGTTCAACTAAGTTGACAGCACCTGGATATTTAGCTTTTAACTCAACTAGCTTCTGTAAAGTCATGGCATTGATAATACTAACTTTCCATTGTTGTGCTGATTTCAACATATCCGCCGAAGGATTGCCAGGGCCAATCACTAACTTGGTATATCCTAAAATTTTATCCGCACCTAAGTGCATTCCTCCTAGTTTAATCAATTCCTCAGCAGTTCGACTAGGGATAAGCCTACCCGCTTTACACTCACCAACTAAGGGATATGGTTTGGAACAAAATAAATCTAAACCACCAGCACCGCCTTTGTAGGCATTTTCAATCTTGAATCCTAAAAATTCAAGGCTTTGACGTGTGATATTCTCAAAATCTGTGCCTGCTTGATAGTTGCTTTTTTTTTCTTCTAGTTCTATGCTGCGATTTCCTAAAGCTGCTATAGTCTTTATCCAAGATAAATCCGGTTTGATGGGTTTTACAGGCTTATCGCTACTCCAGCCGAGAAACATTTTGATTTCTGCGTCTAGTTGTTTGGCTTTTGGGTTGGTGGTGGATAAATGCACTAATGCACTTTGCAACTCTTCCAATTCTGGATGTTCTGGCGGCTCTAGTTTTTCCAGCTTTTGACGGCGTTTGGCAAAGATAGACTCGCTCAACACAGGCGTTGAATCAGTAACAGTTAGAGATTTTGGCAAAGAAACAAAATTGCCGCTGGGATGCACTGGCATTTCCAGCGGCTGAGGTAGCAAATAAACCCGCAGGTAAGCTACAAAAATAAAAGGACGCTGCTGGAGAATTTGCTGTAATGCCTCTGTTTTCCAGACTGTTAACAGCGACAAAGCCTCTAATGATTCAGGCTCATTCACCATTTGGCACAATTCGCACTTAGCCCAAGCTTTGATCGAAACTTTATCTGAATTTAACTGAGCAAGTGCCTTTTGAGCAATCGGCAAAAAATGCGATCGATAAAAGTGATCGCAAGGCAGATTACCTGAAATTATACCAGGATAAAGTGCATATTGTTCTCCCGGATTAAACATTCGCCAAACTAGGGCTGCGATAGTTCGCCCTTGGATTAAACCAGTTACATCTGGGGCCGGCAAACGGATAGCCCTGTCAAGGTTGACTAGCGACATGAGAGTATTTGTGCCAATATGAAGTAAATAGTTTTTGCAGTGTTAATTAAACTCAGTGAGCAAATTGTCAATCGCCTCATCTGTTTCTTCTTCTTCTGATAAATCAGAAAACATAAATTCTTCTGCAGTTACAGGTTCATCTTCAATCATATCGACCGGAACCTCATAAGAGGGATCGCTAAGAATCTCTTTAATTAACGGGTTGCTAACTCCCAGCATTTTATCGGCACCTTTCTGGGCAATAAATTGGAAAATTTCCGCTTCACTCACCCTATAGTCTACTTCCCGCTTCTTATGAACAGCCCGAATAGCTATCAGCGGTCTGATTTCCTCTTCTTTCAGTGGCACAAATTCACCGCCTTTTTGTCTAATTAGCGGTTCAAGATAAGTTGTCTCTAAGTATGTACTAATTTTTTTGGTGGTGGAACGAACCAAGCAACCGCGAGTCATACCAAAGGTTTCATAGTCATTTAATCTTTTTAATCCAGCGCCCAAGGCTTTGCCACCAGCATACTGAAGCACTGCCACTCCGATACTGATATCTTTGCCGTTTTCCTTCCCAATAACCTTAAAATTGATGTAATCATTTTTGCCTCCTTTTCGCGTGACTTTCTCTGTAACTTGTTGAACGCTTACCCTTTCCACTATTTGGCCAATCAAGGTCTGGAAGCCGAATAAAAGAGCATCAGCAAGCAGGTAGGTCTGTTCTAAATAATCTCCAAGATCTTCATCTAACTCTTTGGTAAAAGCAATTTCAACTGGATCTAAAAGTTCTTTTTCCTTTGACTCTTCCCTATCAGTCAGAATAGGAGGATGACAGTTATCTTGACACCATTTCAAAACCTGTCGGATAGTTTCTCTTCCCTCACCAATCTCGCTGAGTTGGCTTTCTGTAAATGGATACACAGGAGTAGGAGGAACTAAATTTCGCAGTTCGTAATACTTTTTTAACCAACAAACAACTAAATCAATAATAGATTCCCGATTCATGTACTTTAAGTCAATTGGATTTCCATGAGTCGAAACCTTATTGTACACCCCACCGGGTAGCTGCTTAATTTTATTGCTCCATGAATCGGGCATCATGACGCTCAGAATCACACCGCGACTGAGATTTTGCAATAAATCTTTTATGAGTCCAGCAACGATTTGGCTGATATGCAAACCGCTAATATCATCGTATGCCTCACTCGCGTCTAACTCATCAAAACAAATGACAAGCTGGTTATACTCGCTAATCAAATCTAACATTTGCAAAACTGCATCAAAAGATTGTCGCTGGCTGGGTAATTCCAGTTCATTGGATTTGTAGTTAGCTAATTCTTGACCTTCTAACCATTTTATTGCATAAAGTGATTCCTCATCTGATAGGGTCCAAAATATTGCTTTGACAATATCAGGGTCGCTAACTTTTTTAGCTTTTATAAATGCTCTTGTCAGATCTTTCACCCATTTATTGACTTGTTTTGAACTGCCTTTTTCAAACTTTTTTACTAACTCTTGAGACGAAAAAACTTTAGCCTCTGCTTTAGCAGCTTTTAAGCCATGATTAACCATTGCTGTGGCTAGTTCTTGCCACTGTGTCACGCCTTGCCAGCCCATTTTCCCCAAACTTTCAGCTAAAATTCGCTGAAATTCTTGCTTGATTAGTCGCAGATCGCCATATTTGTTGGCGTACACAAACAATCCTCCGCCTTGAGATTGCAATCGATGGCGAATGCGACTAATAATGTGGGTTTTACCTGTTCCATCTTGAGCTGTTATAGCAATAGAAGTTGTTGAGTATTGACGTTTATGAATGCACTCTAATGCTTGAAATACTGCATCAGAAGCATGGAAATTTATAGATTCAACATCAAAGAATTCTTTGCCCCAAACATCACCAGCATTAAGATAAGGATGTTTAGCAAATGGGTTTAGATCGAGCAGAGCAGCATGAATTTCTTCAAGTGAGGAAACAGGAGAGTTAGTCATGGTAATGTGTGTGAGGTAAAGAACTAAAAAAGTATTGAAGTCAATTGGCGGAACTTGTGCGTTTGGCGTAGTAGCGCATTCCGCCAAGTTTAGTCTTGATAGAATCTTCTGTCTTATCGAGCGTGATGTCTGTCATCTCACCACCTATAAGCTGGAAAATGTCATTAGCCTGCATTTCCAACAGCCACTCATTGAACTGAGATCGCCCTACCCTTTCCCCGATCGCCCGACGCATCCGATAAATCGGCACTAAATCGTCTAAGTTATAATCGCGGTTCAAGCTGTCATACACATCGATCGCCACAACCTTAAAATCGTCATAGGATGCGATCGTCCCTACATCCCCCTTCCCTTTCTCAACCGCAACACTTGCCGCACCATCCTGATGCCGAATCCACTTCAACAAAGAATTTCCCAGCCGAGTACCAATTTGAGAACCATCAAACTCAAACAAAGAATCCCGACTTTTGAGCCCCTGCGCTAAAACTTCTTTCCCCTTCGCCGTCAATTCCACCAGCGTCACCCGATTTACCAGCGAATACTCGATCGCCCCTGTCGCCTGCAACTCACCGAGCACTCCCAGATATCTCTGACTCGTCTCATTAGTGCGAACAATCCGCTTAGTCAAATCCCCCTTTTTCACCATCATCTTCCCACCGCCCAAATCCCACAAATTCAGCAGTACCCGAACTTTCGCCTTCGCATCCCACACCGCTTGCTCTTCCGGTGTCAAAGTTATAGGCACCGCAATTTCACTTTTCTCAGACATATCCATACCTTTAAATACTTGTTTTTACTTTTAAATTTTACCAGAAACCTTGCTGGCAAACATTTAAACTTTTCCGCAAAAATCCGCGCGAGGCTACGCACAACTTATGCAAAGTTAATTTAAAAATAATAGGCATTGACTAAAATGTGATTGTTTGATAAAATAGCGAATCAAACGAGCGATCGCAGTTCAAAATCTCTGCACCAAATGCGATCGAAACAATTTTAAGCACAGCTCGCTACGCTCTAGCAACCTCAACAAATGTAGCGATCCCAACCGCAGCTAATAACCAGCAAACCAGCGTAACTGCGACTTTAGTTCAATGCTCGATTCTGCCTTTAGAAAGACGAATTCAACTTAAGCATCTTGTTACATTGCAGTGGCAATCAAAACATTCAACAACTGTTTACCCATGAAAACTATTCCCGACCAAATTTCCAACATCAAAGAAAAACTTCCCGACTTTACTCCCACCCCTCCCGGTTTAAAAGCTCAAGCATCTAGCCACGACCTCAAAGCCCGTTTAGATTGGGGCGAACCCGGACTCACAATCATCGACGCCCGTGACTTTGAAACCTTCGCCAAAAGCCACATTACCGGCGCCGTACCGATGCCAATAGACGAATTAGTCGATCGCGCGCAATCCAGTTTAGAACCCATCCGCGACATCTACATCTACGGCGAAAACGACCAACAAACCGCCGAAGCTGCCAATCTTCTCCGCGCAGCAGGCTTTAGAAAAGTAGCCGAACTACAAGGCGGAATTCCTGCTTGGAAAGCCATCGACGGCCCCATCGACGGCGCAGTCGAACATGACAATCCCGGCCCCGATGCCTACAACGTTTTCTCTCGCTTGCAACACCACGCAGAAGCGCAGAAAATCAACAAATAATCACACCGAATACCTAGATACCCGACTTATTGAAGAAGTTGGGTATCTAACCAAATAATTTGTTTGTAGTAAGGAATGGAGCTCTCTCTTAAAGCTTGCAGTCACTAAGCACTAAAGTCCTTACTACAAACTTAATTGCGATCGTATAACCGGACTAGATATTAACACTCGCGAACCCAAAAAGTGCTTTAACAGGCTACTTATAGCGTAAAGTGAACAATGCACATCCTACATAAACAAGTGTGTGTATCCAACACTCGTTAACACTCTTTCCTCGCGTCCAAAAAGGCTTTTACTTCCCTTAAAACTTGCCGATTCCCATCAAAAGTAATCAGCTTAACTGCATCCTCAAATGAACTCCAAGCCGAATTTTGAACTTCCTCTACTTGCAACTGAACTTCCATTGAATTTACAAAAGCTAAAAAGTAAGTAACAGTCTTTTCGATTGATTCTCCTTCCTTCGCAGAGGAATAATGTTGCACAGAACTAGGCTTCCCTTCCTTAACAAAGGAATAACGTTCCACAAAACTAGGCTCCTCAAGCACTTCACAATCGCGGATGCCAGTTTCTTCCTCAAACTCCCGCTTCGCCGTTTCTAGGGCCGATTCTCCCTGATTCGCGTGACCTTTAGGAAACGCCCAATGTCCCGCTTGATGTTGAATCAATAAAAACAAAATATCAGTTTCAGTCGCAAAAACTGGCACAATGCCAAAAGCTTCATCTTTCATCTTTTTACTGACACGATTTTACATATCAAAACTAATATTACCACCCCAACCGAGTCGGCTGTTCATAAACGCGCTTCAAAGTATTGACATCCCTAGCCGAAATAGGCGGAGGATTTCTCACATGAGAAAAATAAAGCACATCAGTTTCCATCAAACTGTGGCCCCAAATTCCCAAAGCGTGACCCAACTCGTGCCGCGCCGTCGCCGGAATATACTTACCGACTTGAGTCGGATTCAAATAAACCGAAAACCGATGAGATAACACAGTTTTATCCCCATCGCGACGGGCATACAATTCATAGGTAGCCTCTCCAGAACGCGATCGTAAAACCCCTTGACGCAAAGGCGGAGCCCGACGTAAAATCCTAATATCAGCCACCTCCGAACTATCCACCACTGCCAAAGGCAAATAAACCCCCCATTCCCGCACCACATCCAACACAGCCGCCACCCATTCTTCAGACTTATTAGCATCAACTGGACGCTCAACATAAACCTGAATCGGAAACTTAGACCACAACAAATGACCGAAATTCGGTGGCTTAACCTGGTCAAAATAATCACCGCTATCCGTGGAATCTTGCCAATTTGCTAGCGTTGGTGGCAAAGGATGAACCTGTGATATCACTTCCGGTTGCACCGGAATGATTGTTGACTGTTGACTGTTGACTGTTGACTGTTGGCTCTGGGTGGAAAAACTCAATGGTTGAGTGTTAACTGTTGACTCGATTTTGTTATTCCGATGCAGTCGGAAAGGATATGAAGGCGGAAAACTATTCGGGAGAGAAGAAACAGTCGCCGCCGGAGTATTAACCTGAGTAAAAATTATTAGGCTAAAACAACATAAAGCCAATCCCAAGACAGCCAGCAATCGAGGTTTTAATGTCACTTTCCCCAACCGCATTTTTGCAACCGCACTTAAATTTCATCTTTAGGGCGGGCTAGAAGCCCAACCCCTACTCCCCACAATATTTATTTAGGTGGCACGGGCGTCTCGCCCGTGAGCTAATGTTAATGTGGCACGGGCGTCTCGCCCGTGAACTCATGTGGCACGGGCGTCTCGCCCGTGAACTCATGTGGTTAAAAATCCGAATCTTATAACTTAGGCGTCAACCAACCAGCACTCAAAATCACAGTCAAACCCATAAAAACAATAGACAGACCCCAAGTAATCCGGTTCAGACTTGTTTCTGCACTCTTGGCGCTGGTAAACAATTGAGCTTGTCCGCCAATCCCTCCAATACCATCGCCTTTAGGACTGTGCAGCAACACAAAAATCACAAGTCCTAAAGCAGACAAAGACCAGATAACTTGTAACACAGCAACAATATTCATAATCGGGGGGAATTGGTAATTAGTAATCGGTAATTTATTATCATATCAAATTTGGTCGATCGCCCGCAAACTCGGTTAGGCGCACAGCATCGTACCCATTGTTGTCGAATTAAGCTGTTAGTCCGCCAGTCCGCCAGGGAATGAATTCCCTGCCTCAAAGCGAAAGTCCTCTTAAGAGGACTGAAAAGAAGAATTTTTGATGCTGCTGAATCCAAGTATGATTTTGCCTGATGGGGTAATTCTAAGCTTACGCTGTCAGCGGTGGGGCAACCACGGGGGGATTGCCCCTACAAATTTCATACCCCAATTCAGAAACGCCGAATTGTTAAACTCATTAGTCCTCTTGAGAGGACTTTCGCTATTAGACAGGGAATTCATTCCCTGGCGGACTACCGGATGGGCGGGAGGGCTGGGCGGATGACAGCTTAAGTTGACACCAGTGCAAAACGCCTTTGTCCCTACTGCTGCGTCCCTCCTACAATCGGACTCGCACCGGAGTGCGATTGGCACGAACTTCAAACTCAGCCGATCGAATCATAGAACGTCCCGTCATCTCCGGGGGCTGAGGCAACCTCAACAGCTCCAGAATCGTCGGCGCAATATCCGCCAAACAACCATCCGCCCTCAGAGGAACATCCGTTCCGTGACCCGGAATCTTCCGACCTTCGCCTTCTACCAGAATAAACGGCACCGGGTTAGTAGTGTGAGCCGTCCAGGGATTCCCGTCCTCGTCAAACATCTGCTCAGCATTGCCGTGGTCAGCAATAATAATTGCCGTTCCCCCAGCTTTACTAATGGCGCTCAACAGCCGCCCCAAACATTTATCCACAGTTTCGATCGCAATTATCGTCGCATCCATCATCCCCGTATGACCAACCATATCCGGGTTAGCGTAGTTAATCACCACAAACGAATAGATGCCTTTTTCCAAAGCCGTCACCACCCCATCCGTCACCAACTCCGCCGACATCTGGGGTGCCTCATCGTAAGTCCCCACCATCGGGCTCTGCACCAACTCCCGGTGTTCCCCGATAAAAGGCTCTTCCAGACCCCCATTAAAAAAATAAGTCACATGAGCGTACTTTTCAGTTTCCGCCGTCCGCAACTGCTGCAAACCGTGCTTAGAAATCACCTCGCCCAGAATATTGTTCAAATTCTGCGGTTCAAAAGCCACCATTACCGAGAGTTTCGGGTCGTACTGAGTAAAAGTCGCAAACGCCAGGGGATCAATTAACTGCCGTTCAAACCCCTTAAAATCTGGAGATACAAAAGCCTGAGTCAATTCTCTAGCCCTGTCCGGGCGAAAATTGAAGAAAATTAGCCCATCGCCGGATGCCACCGCCCCCGGAGCAATCCGAGTCGGAACAGCAAACTCGTCGGTCACTCCTTCAGCATAAGAGGCCTGCAACACATCCACAGCCGATCGACCGTCAGGCGCACCCTCAGTCGTCATCACCTCGTAAGCGCGCTGCACCCGATCCCAGCGCTTGTCCCTGTCCATCGCGTAGTAGCGGCCGCTAATGGTCGCAATCCGACCAACCCCTACCTCTGCGATATAACTTTCAATCTTGCCTAAAGCTTCGACACCTTCTTTCGGAGTAGTATCACGGCCGTCTGTAATCGCGTGAATGCAAACATCAGAAATTCCCTGTGCCTTTGCTAATTGCAGCAAACCCTTAATATGACTGAGATGGGAATGAACCCCACCTTCAGAACAAAGACCAGTTAGGTGCAACTTGCCGCCCGTGGCGCGGACTTTCTCGCAAAGCCTAACCAGCGCTTGATTGTTAAGCAAAGAACCATCTTCCACTGCATCCGAGATCCGCACCAACTCTTGAGGAACCACGCGCCCCGCGCCCAGATTCAAGTGACCAACCTCTGAATTGCCCATTTGCCCGTCTGGCAGCCCTACCGCCCGACCCGATGTTTTAATCAGAGTTCTGGGATAAGCGGCCCAGAGACTGTCCATCACGGGTGTTTTCGCAGCGGCGATCGCATTTCCGTCTTTTTCTTCACGATAACCCCAGCCGTCTAGAATAATCAGCACTACAGGAGATACAGACGCTTGTGCCATGTGAATACCTTATTTACAATAATTAATTTCTCGATCGTCATGATTTCCGATTTTGCGGAACATCTGCCGCTAATCAGTTTACATATTTTCTAAGCTCCGGCTGAACAATGCCAACCAAAACTCCCTCAGCCACAGCATTTTGGGAACTAATTTCGACCTGCTTTGGGAATTGTTTAATTGATTGCCTTGCCCTGTACTGTAAATGCACAGTCGGAGGCTGTTACCTATCTCACCAACAGCGACCCTGCTTTTGCCGCCGCATTTTCACGAATTGTTCAACGGTAGGTTGCTATTGAAACACTAAGAAGATTACCACAGATGGCAAACTTTGACTACTACCTTAAGGAATAGATTAAACAGCTTTGACTGGGCTGGGAATAACTTTAAACCTGCTGAGCAAAAATCGGTTTCCGAATCCGCTCACTCTCAACGGACATAAAATTCTACAACATCTTTTTTAATTTTGACATCATAATTGCCAAAGAAATCGTGACCGAGCAGACCTATAGGCATTTGTTTCGCGATCGCCACTTCGACATTTTGGATCACAGCACCCCCAACTCGAATCGATCGCACCAGACCGATCGGGAACTCGACAACGCTACCGTCAGCGATCCCCGCTCTGATGGTACGCACCGGCCTCACTCCCAGTGCAGTAGCCATCCGCTGAGAAATCAAAGTGCCACTTGCCCCGGTATCGAGAATCATTTCAAAAGTCTTATTGCCGTTAAATACCACATCAATCACCGGCGTCCCGCCTGCGCGACGCTTGATTTTAGCTTGAAATACCTGTGGATTCCCCCGTGGCTTAGCCGGTTGATTGGCTGGGGGTTTGGCACCAGGGTTGGATGGGTTCCAAAACTGAGAGTACAATTTGTCAGTTGTGAATCCCGATCCCGTTATAGTGCGATTCCCTACCCTTCGGGAACCCCTACGGGGAACGGGATAGCTCCGCTTCACGACCTGCTGGAAACTCACATCGGGCACCAATGTCATCACCTGGGTTTCTGGCTGATGTGAATCAGAATGCACCTCGCCGCCTCCCACCGCTCCCACACCCACCAAAACGGTTGCAAAAACAAAGCCCGATCGCCAAATCCGCTTGAGAATCACTTTTGCCATTATCTAAATACCTTAATTAATTCAATATTTCCCACAACGACCGCCACTGATATCCTAACCCGCTCCAGAAAACCCAGCGCCCGAAGCTCCTGATCAGATCATGAGGAAAACTTGGCAATTTTCAAGCGATCGCATAACATCGAACACAGATAAACTTATAAACGGCAACAGGCTGTAATTGCACAGCCTTGTTGGAGATCTTGAAATTAAGCATTTGGGGGCGATCGGCAATGCACAAACTTTTATATTTTGCGACTATAGGACTACTAGCTTTCTCGATCGGAGGATGCGGTGGCGACGAGGCCAGCAACACAGCTAGCCCCAGCCCCAGCCCCAGTGCAGCCTCTCCATCCCCGACCGCCTCTGCCAGCCCTACCCCAGCAGCTCAGGCTTTCCCGTCCCCAGTAGTAGCGGCTCAGCCTCCTGGGTTAATTCGATCGACCAACCCAGACGAACGAGCAAGACAGGCTCAAACAAATATCGGCGACAAAAAGGACAGGAATCCAACGCTTCCGCTTCAGCCAGTGCCCCAAGGCCCTGTGACAGCCAATCCTTCTCAGGTAGACCCCTTTGGGCCGCTGCCGCCGATCGTATTACAAATCCCTCCAGGAGCCAACGGAGCGGGTGGGACTACCTCCGAACTCCCCAAACTGCCACAGCGACAAGTTGCCGTGCTACCCGAACTTCCAGAGTTATTGGCTCCCCCCCCACTTAACAGGCCTAATCAGACAGTTATCCCCAGGCCACGCACGGACCGTGGAGGACGCACTCAGCAAATACGAGATGGATCGGGAAATTTACTTCCCGATGGTTCAGGGGCGCAAATTGACTCGCGTCCCATAGTTCCACCAGGGGGAACTCCTCCTCAGTTAAATGGCGGTGGCGGTGGCAGAAATCGTTCCTTACCCGGAGGCACCGGGGGACAAATTGGCTTGCCGCCCATAGTTCCGGGGCTAGATGCTCCTCAGTTAGGTCCTACTCGTAGACCCCCGCCTGGACTCGAACCCATTGCAGCCAGACCCATAGGAGTGCCGGATCTGCCGGAACTGCCAGTAGACAAGCGCCCGCCCCAATGGAGAGACCCGAATGCCAGGGTAGTAAGAGGTCCTGGCACCAGTCCCCCTGGAACTACTGGGCCAACAGGAGGTAGACCGCAAGATACGCGGAATCGGCAGCCTCGCCCTCCAGCACCCCCGCGCCCGCCCCAACCAATAGCAGCGAGACCCATAGGAGTGCCGGATCTCCCAGAACTGCCAGTAGACAAGCGCCCGCCCCAGTGGGTAGACCCAAATCCGCCGCCTCCTCCCGTCATCCCAGTAGTTCCGCCACCGCCTTCTACTGACCTCGCTACAGGCACTGAAGTCAGCGGGGTGGTAAAAGTCGGGAACGAGACGCAAGTGATTGTCAAAGTACCGAATGAACCAACAAGTCGATATGTCAAAGTCGGGCAGCGGCTGTCTAACGGGCAAGTGTTGGTGAAGCGAGTCGATATCAAGCAAGGAGCAGATCCGATCGTGATTCTGGAGGAAAACGGCGTTGAGGTAGCCAAAGGTGTTGGCGAAAAACCCGCAAGTCCCCAACCACAACCCGCCAATGCAGTTATTAGCCGTCTCCCAAATCCGAATAGCTCAGCGCGACGCTGAAAATTGACAGTAAAGCAGGAAAAATGCTAAAGGCAAAACTTAGAGTTTTTGCCTTTTTGCATTTAGGGCAGATCTCGAACCTGAAGGTAAAATTAGTAAAGGGATTAAAAAATAGAGGACTTTTCAGCGAGTATTAGCTTCTAGAAAATCCCTATTAGTAATTGAAGTTAAAGGAGATTTATCATGCTCGGTTCAATTCAAAAATTAGGGATGGTGATATTAGTTGCTTCTTCTATCGGCAGCGCCACTAATCTCTTGAATCCCCAGCCATCAATGGCTCAAGCAACACCTGATCCAAAACCAGAAGAAGGAAAACGCTCTCCCTTCTGCCAAGGAAACCCTCCAACGGGGAGAGTGAAATGCAATTACGAGGGAGGCGATAACTACGAGGGAAACTTCGTCAACGGCCTGCCCGATGGCAGTGGAGTCTACGTGTACGCTAATGGCGATCGCTACGAAGGAAATTTTCGGAATGGAGTGCCAAATGGTAGAGGGACATTCATTTTTAAAGATGATGCCCGCTACACAGGCGTGTTCCAAGACGGCACAATGAGATCTGGGACGGTCATTTTCGCCAACGGCGAGCGCTATGTCGGAAACTTCGCAGTCGTCAGGAACGTTCAGACTGATGTCATTAGCAGTCAACCATCAGGGCGGGGTCAATTTTTTTATACCAATGGCGATCGCTATGAAGGACAATTCTTTGCAGGTTCCCCCTTTGGCCCAGGGGTATTAGTACGCAAAGACGGCACTCGCTGTTCTGGCAGGTTTTTTAATCAAGAACTAGACGCTAGTGTCACCTGCACTTTTCCCAACGGTACGCGCTATGAAGGAGAATTGAGAAAGGGAGTGCCTCACGGTGTCGGGACGATGATCGATGCTAGCGGTAGGCGCTTTCCGGGGGTATTTCGCAACGGCAAGCCCGGAGTTTCGTAAAGGATAAATGATTGAGGTTTTCAGCCAACTTTTGACAACAAATGGGACAAAAGACAAAGGACAGAAGAAGATAATATCTAACAGCGCATAGGAGAAAGTTGATTGATGATTTCCCGTTCTTGGACCAGTGGAATCGCTTTATTAGTTGCATCAGTGTTGGGAATTGGTAGTTACGCAACTTATCCCTTGCCCTTAATGGCGCAAGGAACAGAAGCTAAAACCGGCCGCTGCGTGCCAGCTATCGCTACAGGTAGAGTTAGGTGCGATTATGACAGCGGTGATAGCTACATCGGACAGTTCGTTAACGGTTTGCCCAGTGGCACTGGGGTATACATATATTCCAACGGCGATCGCTATGAGGGGCAGTTCCGTCTGGGCAAACCAAATGGTCGAGGACAATTTATATTTAAGGACGACGCCCGCGTGGAGGGCATATTCCGAGATGGCAAAGTTAGTTCCGGGACCGCTATTTTTACTAATGGCGATCGCTATATAGGGTCGTTTTCTCTCGATCAAAAAGTAGGCGTACCCACGGGACAAGGCCAATTCATTTTTGCTAATGGCGATCGCTTTGTGGGTCAATTTTTAGGGGGCAAGCCTTTAGGTACGGGATCGTTCACCCGCGCTGACGGCAGTCGGTGTTCGGGACAGTTCTATACTCAAGAACTTGATGGCCGGGGTAACTGTTCGTTCTCCAACGGTATCCGCTATCAGGGAGAGTTACGCAAGGGATTGCCTCACGGCAAAGGCACAATTATCGATACCAGAGGCCGGCGAATTCCGGGAGTATTCCGCGACGGCCAGCGGCAAGAGCAATAAACTGGGAATAAGTGCGATCTATTAGTAAGGGCAGGTTGAGGGCTAATATTTTTTGCACAAAACCTGCCATTGCTAGGTTTTAAAGTCAAAACTATTGATAATTTATGACCGGCTTTTTCTCAACCGAATTGCTAATGTTAAATATCCACTTAATGGAGTTAATGGAGGCGTTTTGATATGACAACTACTGCTTCTGCTTCCGGCTGCACTGGCCAGTTTCCCTTCGACTTTGCCCCGCAGCGGACTCAAGATGCTGATTTGTTGCGACAACTCAATTTTGTGCCCGGTTTGAAGGAAGTCTTGACTTTGCGCCAAGTTCATGCTTTGGAACACGCTACGGTTTGGGTACTAAGTCAATCGTTTGGTGCGACGACAGCAAGAGCCGATAATGAGTTATTGGGCGGGATGTCCACAGACCAAGGGTTTTATCTTTATGGCCACGTTAACATTGCACAGTTGCGTCAGGCAGTGCGCGAGGCTTTGCAGCGGATTGCAAGCGGAGAGTGGGATTTAGCTGTACATCCCCGCTGTGGCACGAATTTGTCGGTGGCAATGCTGCTAACGGCAGGACTTGCTGTTGGCGTCAATTTAGCCCTGCCTCGCGGGCCGATTCTACAACTTTTAGGTTTGGGTGCAGCGGCTGCGGCTGCGGCTCAGTTAGCCCCTGATGTGGGAGCTCTGGCTCAGCGGTACGTCACCACTGCCATTCCGTTTAATTTGAGTGTGGTTGATATTACTGTAAGTCACGACTTCTGGGGACGCGAAGCTCATTTTGTGCGGGTGCGTTGGGTTGAATAGCTGCACAGTATCAAGCGCGATCGATATATCTAACTCATCTGCGTTAATCTATGTTGATCTGCCTGTATCTGCGGTTAAAAAAAGATAATTTTGCAACCGCAGATGACAATGGATGAACGCGGATTCACGCAGATGAAGAGCATAGATATCTGAATAATTCCGCTCCTAACAGATTGGATATAACTAATAACAATTAACTCCTGACTTGTGGGTAATCCCAGCTCCTAAATGCGATCGGGATCTACTCCTAATTCTCGCAACCTCGCCGCCAATCTTTCCGCCCGTTGGCCCTGCTCATCAGCCCGTTGGCGCTCCACCGCAGCTTGCTGCTCAAGTTCCTGGAACCGAGCTTGTTCTGCTTTAATCAACCCTTCAACTAATGGCGGAGACAGTATTTCATTCACTGATAATGTCAGATTAGGAAATACTACAGACACCATTTGTTGGCCCGGCACAAAATCTGTTTGTGTATAGATGTCTTCACCTTCAGGAAAGGCTAAAACTCGCACCAGTTCTTTGTTAGGTGTAGGGTCAACAATTACATATTCAGGTACGTTAGCTAGTTCGTACTCAGCTCGTTTAACCACATAATCGGCGCGCCGATTTTGACTCACTACCTCTATGACTAACAGGGGCTTTTCCTCAAAATCGAGGATACCAGAACCTGGTCTAGCAGCAGCTTGTTCCAAAAGACTTTGAGTGCAAACAACTACATCAGGAATCCGAGAGATATCTTCTTCTGTTCTTACTCCCAGGCCTGTTTTTGCTACTAAGTCAAGATTGTGTTCAGCTAGGTAACGCTGCAATTGGTAAACTAAATATTCGCAAATTTTGATATGTAAAACTGTTGCGGTTGGCATCGGAATTAATTTGCCTTTGTACAGTTCATATTGTAGATCGGAATCAGTTTGATAAAATCGGTATTCTTCAAAGGTCAAGGTGGGTGAAGTATCAATTTGCTTTGATTCAACAACTGGCACTACAGATTGAGACATATCTTTTCACCGATGTCGATATAATTCTATTATATTCAATCTGCCTCGATCTGGGTGCATTTGCGGTTAAAAATTCCCAATTTATCGATCGCACTCGCCACCCGAACAGTCAGAGAATAGTTGAATAGTGTAAAATCAAATTTGCGATCGCCCCGACAACTCGACCTCACCCTTCCGTACACCATCCGAGTTCCTATGTCAATCAAAAAAATTCTTTCCATAGCGCTGTTAATTTTTATCCCCATTTCCATCGCCGCTGAGTATTTGCACTGGGGTTCCCTTGCAGTTTTCATCACATCCGCTTTAGGCATTATACCTCTGGCGATTTGGTTGAGCACAGCAACAGAAGAAGTGGCGATCGTTACAGGCCCCTCCATAGGTGGCTTATTAAATGCAGTCTTCGGCAATGCTACGGAATTAATTATTGCCATAGTTGCCCTGAAAGCTGGCTTAATTGACATTGTGAAAGCCAGCATAACCGGTACAATTATCAGCAACTTGCTCTTAGTCATGGGATTTTCCATGCTGTTAGGAGGAATCCGCTACAAAGAACAGGAATTTAAGCCAATAATCGCGCGGGTGAACGGTTCCACAATGACTCTAGCAGTGATTGCCATCCTGCTGCCGACAATGGTAATTTACACATCCAATGGAGTCGAACCCGCAGCCATTCAAAATCTTTCCTTAATAACTGCGATCGTCCTAATTGCAGTTTACGCTCTAACTCTCCTATTTTCATTAAAAACGCACAGCTATCTTTACGATGTTGGGCTACTAGAACTAGAGTCAGAAAACCCTCAAAATACCAAAGAGGAATCTACTACGCACAAACCGAATTTGTGGCTGTGGATAGGAGTGCTAGTTGCCTCAACTGTTGCTGTTGCGTTTGAATCAGAAATTTTTGTGGGTGTTGTCGAAGAAACTACCAAAGGATTGGGATTGACGCCGCTGTTTACAGGGGTAATTCTATTGCCGATTGTTGGCGGCGCGGCCGAATATGTAACTGCGGTGGGAGTTGCGATGAAAAACAATATGGATTTGTCAGTTTCTGTCGCAATGGGTTCGAGTTTGCTAGTTGCTTTGCTGGTAGCGCCGGTGTTGGTGATTATCGGATTAGTGATTCATCAGCCGATGGATTTAAACTTCAATCCGTTTGAAGTAGTTGCAGTTGCCATCGCAGTGACAATTGCCAATCTAATTAGTCTTGACGGCCGCTCTAATTGGCTCGAAGGAGTGCTGCTTTTAGCAACATACATCGTGTTAGGAGCAGCATTTTACTTTCACCCAATTACTTGAACCAACAATTTTATTGGAGGGGCAATTAACTGGTTCCTAGGCTGTGCCTGGGAACCGATGTCTAGAGGCTCTGCCTCGTTTGCTCCCATGAAAATTGGAGGCAGAGCCTCCGGATATGCGTTACCAGGCACAGCCTGGTAACGAGTAATAACTTATCTTGTTTCTGGTTTGTTATTCCTCTTTGTCTTCTGGCCTTAATTAAATAAAATAATTTTTGGACAGAAAGTAGTTAGGGACAGCGACATTGTTGAACAGGAAAACACTCTTGTCTGCAACTTCTTTTTCTGCCTTTACGATCGCGACAATCAGAAGTATCCCGACATTCTACCTGATCTTGACAAATTTGTTGACGGGGAAAAGTACCTAAGTTTTGTATAGAAACTTCAGCCGTAAGCGCACCCTGTTCTATAACTTGGTCATTTTCTTTAATTTCATAAAGAAACTTATTTTCTCCCTCTAAAACCGAAAAAGTTCTTGTTTTGTGACTGTTACCCAACTTAAATCCAAAATCCTCGGAAAACTCACCTTTGTTGTAACCTCGGTCTGTGTAAGGATAGGGGTTAGTTTCCATGCCATCAGTCACATTTCTAATCACCACCCTCCTGTTAGGGCCGGGAGGAGTTTTGCTGGAGACAAATCGAGCGCTTTGCGAATCAGGGGAGAAGACAGTACCGGCACAGGGGCCTACATATTCAGTGCGCTTAAATTGAATTAAATTAATATTAAAAGCGTTTTCGTTTTTGACCCTAAATTGTGCTTCGCTCGTCTGCTGGGCGCTAACTGTGAAAGCTGCTAGCACCAAAAAAAAAGCCCCCACCAAAATAGCTAGGAATTTGATTTGTGGCCTCCCCGTAATAAATCTGGCGTGTTTCATGTCTCTCTACCTCTAATGTGAATAGATAGCATTTTGTTTAGGAGTTATTTTAACTTGAGAGCAGATATGTTGTCAAAGTAGCTCCAATAGGTTTCTAGTGAGGACTTGAGTCTTGGATACTGAGTTGCGAAAGGAATGACGAAAGTTCTGACTGTGAACTTTGTCGAGTCAGGAATGAAGTCCTGATTACTGAGATGTTGCACTATTGTCAAGAACAGGCAAGATGCCTGTTCCACAAGAAAATTTACTCTTTGTGGAACAGGCATCTTGCCTGTTCCTAAACAAGTAATTGAGAATGGTGCAACATCTCAGGAGTACGAACTTAACTACCAAGTTACTCGATCGCGCCATCTCTCTAAAAGCTTGTCCCCAATGCCCTGAACCCGCGCCACGTCGTCCAAAGAGGTAAAAGGTTGCTGTTGCCGCGCTGCAATAATTCTCTCGGCTAACTTGGGGCCAACCCCAGGCAAAGTTTCTAATTCTTCCTGACTCGCTGCATTCAAATTAACTAACTTTTTTCCCGCAGCAATTTGAGGTTTAGCACTCCCAGATTTTGATGCTGCTTGTAGTGAATCGCACTCTTTTTTCTTAGCGTCAATTCTCTGTTTGATTCGGGCGGGAATTCCCAAGGTTGCACCTTTGTAAAGCCGATCGAACTCCCGCTCAAAATGGGCTGCAACTATGGGACTCTCGATCGCCAGCAGCGTCTCGTCATTTCCGTGATTTGCAGCCTCACTCCAGTTGTGAGAACCTGTAAGCACCGTTTTGCCGTCCACAACGCCGAATTTGTGGTGCAGGCGATCGCCCATTGGTAACAGCGGCACTCCCACCGTAGTCAGCGGCTTTCTCCAAGGGCGATTGTCAGTTTCTAACCCGCAATCTTGCATCAAAGTCGCCCCCATCATATCCAACCCTTCACTGTAAGAGCGATAAATAAAATTAGAGTCAATTAAAGCTCGCACCGCAACTCCCCGGCTAGCTTCAATTTCCAAAGTATTTGACAACCGCTGAGCCGAAAATACAAACAGTGCCAAATCAACCGACTTTTTCGCACTACCCAAAGTTCGATTTATCAAACTGTTAACGCTTTTTTCCCAAGGCAAAGTCTGGGAAGTCGGCGAAAATTGCACCGCAACTGTCGCATTCCCTAATCTTACTTTTTGCACTTGACGAAACGGCTTTTTGATGCCAAACTTGCTGTCCGGTTTGCCTTTGGGCCCGTCGCCCCACATGATGTTAAATTCTTGAGTAAATAGTTGCGCTAATTGAGCATTTTCAATTTTTAGCAAATTGTTCGCATTGCCGCGACTTGCTGGTATCTTGAAATCGCCATGTATATCGCTTGTGGTAAAATTAGCAGAAGTGACGATTACGGTTTTGCCGTCAATTACCACAAATTTGTGGTGCATCAAATCGCTGCCTTTACTGCCGTCAGCAGTATCGTCAATTACAGGAATACCCGCATCCTTGACAATTACCAAAGCATCATTTTGCTTGATTTCATCGGCGCTTAATTTACCGTCTTTATTGCGATCGGCAAGTTGCACAAATTCGTTATAACGATCGCGCTCTCTTTCCGGTAATTTCGCTAACTCCTGAGCTGTAAAATCGCTCCAAGGGCGACTATAGATATGTTCGACAATTAATCTCACTTTAATTCCCGATCGCTGTCGATCGGCCAAAACCCTCGCAATACCGGGCAAGCGAAACTCCTGAACCGCTACATCTACCGTCGATCCCGCACTGGCTACGGCCACAGCGATCAAGTTTTCTAAATCATCCCCAGGTCTAGTTTGCTGGCGGTAAGGCTCTGTATAACTCGAAGCGATCGACTGATTGAAGTATACTTGCAACAAGGGGTCTTGAGGCAATGGAGCCAGACTGAGAGGTAAATTCTGCACGTCTTGCTTTGTTTGTCCGCACCCCGCCAGATTGAGCGCCATCAGCCCCGCACAACAGAAACCGAGTAAATGATAATACAATACAGCCACAAAATTTTAAAAAATATAGAGGTTATTAGCCGAACCACAGTTCAAAGGTATTGGATCAAGTAAAGTTACAACCTATTAAATTTATGCAAGGGAATAGATTTTGCGTCTTGTAGAACTGCCTCGATGCCGGAAGCATCACTGGTAGGGTAGCAGCATTCAGGGGCGTGGGTCAAACCCTATACCGCTGCTTTATGGCTAAAAGAAAAAGAATTTTTCCGTGCGGTCACAAAGGATATGGTAAAGCGTGCCATCGCTGCACGCAAGAGTTGGTGGCGCAGCAGCATTACGTTGAAGTGTTGACACAAAAACAAACCAAAAAACAAGAGAGGGAAGCATCATTTGCTAGAGATATCATCGATCTCAGAGGTCTGCCCGACCACGTAGTTACTAAAGCCCGCGCAATTATAGCAGCTTTGGGCGAAAATAAGAATTACAGAGATTTCGGCGGCAAACGCCTGCGTCACAACCGTTTGATAATCAGTATTCCTGTAACTCGCAACTACAGAATGCTTTGTGAAGATTGCGGCACTTTCTTAATTCCCCAAAAAGTTTTGTCGCACGAAGACTACAACGTCTGCAAACCAGGAAGTTAGTAATCAGTTATTAATTATTGGTTAGTTGTTATTGGTTAGTTGTTATTGGTTAGTTGTTATTGGTTAGTTGTTATTGGTTAGTTGTTATTGGTTAGTTGTTATTGG
>NZ_JAUBSH010000048.1:40940-50398 GCF_036704705.1 Microcoleus sp. K1-B1
TTAGTTGTGCTTTTTTTGGGGGAAGATGTTATAATTGTTCAATGTTCAACTTTTCAATGTATGGTTAGGTTTCAAGAGTTGCAGGTTTATCAATTAGCAGAGCAAATTTCTAATGAAGTTTGGTTTATTGTTCAATCCTGGGATTTCTTTGCTAAAAATACAGTTGGGCAACAATTGGTTAGGTCAGTCGATAGTATTGGTGCTAATATTGCCGAGGGGAATGGGGGGTATAACTACAATGATAATCAACGTTTTATCAAAATAGCCCGGGGGTCACTGCATGAAACAAGACACTGGTTAAGATTAGCTTGTGCCCGACACCTGTTAACCACCGAGCAAATCGAGCGCATAAAACCTTTAATAGACGAACTATCTCCCAAACTCAACGCTTACCTAAACTCAATTCAAAGCAAAGCAAATACTCAAGCGTTGAAAATTAAGAAAATACCCAAAAGCAAACCACCCACAGACTCTTGACCAATAACCAATAACCAATAACCAATAACCACTAACCAATAACAACTAACCAATAACAACTAACCAATAACAACTAACCAATAACCAATAACCACTAACCAATAACAACTAACCAATAACCAATAACAACTAACAACTAACAACTAACTCATTAAAATCATGCAAATTTACCTCGACTATAGTGCCACAACACCCGCACGCCCAGAAGCAATTCAAGCCATCCAAAAAGCCCTGACTCAGCAGTGGGGTAATCCTTCCAGTTTGCACGAGTGGGGACAAAGGGCGGCGACAGCTTTAGAATTAGCAAGAATGCAGGTTGCTAGCTTAATTAACGCGCTACCGGAATCGATGATTTTTACCAGTGGTGGCACTGAAGCGGACAATTTAGCAATTATGGGAATTGCGCGTCTTTATACAAAGCCGCAGCATATCATTATCTCCAGCGTAGAGCACTCCGCAGTAGCAGAACCGGCGCGACAACTCGAACAGTTGGGATGGGAAGTGACGCGCCTACCAGTGGATAAATTTGGGCGCATTCACCCTTTGGATTTGCAAGAGTCGTTGCGATCGAATACAGTGTTAATTTCAATCATTTACGGACAAAGCGAAGTTGGGACGCTGCAACCAATTGAGGCATTAGGACAAATTGCGCGCGATCGCAATATCATGTTTCATACCGATGCAGTTCAAGTTGCCGGCAAGCTGCAGGTTGACGTGCAGAAACTTCCCGTAGACTTGCTTTCGGTTTCCAGTCACAAACTTTACGGGCCACAAGGTGCGGGTGCGCTTTACGTGCGTCCGGGAGTAGAATTAGTGCCAATGTTGGGCGGTGGTGGCCAAGAATTGAAACTGCGTTCCGGGACACAAGCCCTGCCGGCAATTGTCGGTTTTGGGGTGGCGGCGGAGTTAGCATTGCAGGAAATAGATGTGGAAACGCCGAGGTTAATTGCATTGCGCGATCGGCTTTTTGACCGATTATCCCACGTACCCAGTTTAGTACCAACGGGCGATCGATATTTCCGACTCCCACACCACGTAAGTTTTTGCATAATCTCCCCTTCCTCCCGCCCTTATCAACAGAGAGATACAGAACGAATCACAGGCAAAACTCTAGTGCGGCAGCTAAATTTAGCAGGAATTGGCATTAGTTCCGGTTCTGCTTGTAGCAGCGGCCAACTAACTCCCAGTCCGATATTATTAGCAATGGGATATGACGAAATCGGCGCAGTTGGGGGAATTCGCTTGACTCTAGGACGAGAAACCACAGAAGCTGATATTGATTGGACAGTAATTGCGATCGAGCAAATTTTGGATAGATTAATGCCCAAGGTAGCATTATCTAGACGTTAGCCTGAAAATCTGCGGTTAAAATTCCCAAGAAACCGGGTTTTTACGATTTTTATCGACTGTAATGAAGTATCTCCCAAAAACCCTGTTTATAACCACCCGCGCACAATCAAAATAATCTTTCATACATCCTGTAGGGGCGGGTTCACCAACCATAATTGCCTGAAATAAACAATCTCAAAAACCCGCCCCCACCCAACCAACAATCATCATTTACATTTAGGCGATGCGAGGCAAATTTTAGGTTGACGTGGGTTATAGGTGGTGGCAGGGCCGGTTTATATAGATGGTTGGTAATTGTTATATATGGTTGGCGAATCCGCCCCTAAAAAATATTGTAAAATCATGCTAAAATAAATCCCGGTGTTATTCACAACTCCCCAAAATGGAAGAAAACCGCGCCCAAGCCTATCTGCAATTAATTCACACCCTGCTGAATGCCCCCAACGGAGAGGAAGCGCAGATATTACAGGATAACTCAGAATTACTCGATCGCGGATTTCTGGAAACTTGCGAGTTAGTAGCATCAACATTGGCAGAACAAGGAGGGGAAAATGGCGCTAAATTCCTCCGACATCTAGCTAGTTACCTAGCGCCGCTCATCGATATGAACGATGACGTAGATAGCAATAACTCAGCCAGTGAAATTTTCCAAGAGTATGCAAATTTTTTCCTAGAATTATTGCAATCAGAACAAGATAGCAACGGGGATACAGCAGTAATTTATCCTATGCTGGAAGGGCGACAACATCTCCTTAATGCCACTTTTGCCGAGACTTTACAGCAAGTGGTGCCGAAGTTAATTGCCGGCGAAAACTCAGAAACAATTAGCTCAATTATCGGGCTTATTGAAAATTTGAGTATTCATATTAGTGACTTTCCCGGTGGCAATAGAGCGAATAATATTGAAATTGCCATTACTGGTTATCAAATAGTTTTAAATAATCGGGAACCCGGTAGTGAAAAATGGACGGAAACCCAAAATAATCTGGCTACTGCCTACAATAACAGAGGCAACGGTTCGCTGGCGGAAAATTTGTAACAGGCAAAAACCAAGCGGTTGAAACCTCGTCTACACAAACCAAGTCCGCCTATGCGGACAAGCGAGATAATTCAGAAGTGTTGAAATCCTCGATCGAGCTTTAATACAGTATCACGATAAATACCGCTGCTATCAGTCAACCAGATATCGGCGCTATCCGTAGCGATTCCCACAATCGCGGCTCCATTTCCTATTTTTTCTACCAATAACTCAGCGCTTGTTATTGGCAAAAAAAGCACTAACTCGAAGTCTTCGCCGCCGTATAATGCCCAATCTAAAGCTTTTTCGGTTGATAGGATTTCGCTGAAAATATCGGGAATTGGTATTTTTGTACGATCGACTTTTGCGCCAACACCGCTAGCCCGACAAATTTGAATAATCGCATCTGCTAAACCGTCGCTACTGTCCATTCCGGCGATGGAAAACTCACCCGCAGAATCTAAAATTTCCCTAATAATCGGCAAAACATCCAGTCTTGGTTTAGGGCACTGGTGAGCGAGAATTAAAGAAGCTCGATCGACCTTTTCCAGATTTTGCCCGAATTCGGGATTTAACAGCAATTCTAATCCCGCGCGGGAGGCTCCGTGAACCCCAGTGGCGACAATCGCCCAATCCGATCGCGCATTTGACCGACTAATGGTACGATCGCACTCAACTTGTCCAAAAGCCGTAATCGCCACCGTCACCACGGGCGATCGCACAACATCGCCACCGACGATCGGCGTATCATATTCTTGCAAGCAAGCTGTCATCCCCCGGTAAAACTCTTCAACCCACTCCACAGCCGTATCCGCCGCCACAGCGAGGGCTACAGTCACCGCCAGAGGCTTTGCTCCCATCGCAGCCAGATCCGACAAATTTGCCGCTGCGGCGCGCCATCCTGCGTAATAAGGCCCCGTAGTGCGATCGCTAAAATGCACTCCATCCACCAACATATCTGTAGTGATAGCCAGAGATTGGTTGGGATTTGTAGCCATGACAGCGCAATCATCACCCACTATCTCTGGGGGGCAGAATTTTTGCAATATTCTTAAAAGACCTTGTTCCCCGATATCTTTAACTTGCATAATTTTGAATTAGTCGATCGCACTTTCTCACTTCACCATTCCTTACCGGAACTCGGTGGCAAGCGCAACCTAGGAAATCTATAAAAAGTATCTCCTTCATCATCTACCTCTAAAATCGCCGAAAAAATCTTAACTTGCCGAGTTAAATAATGCTGAGCAACTTCAGCCTCAACCCTAGCACTAGCCGCCAGTTGAATCAGCGAAATTTGACTGTTTTGAGTTTCCAACAACTGATAAAAAGCCTCATCCAACCGCTGCTTTTGCTTGTTTTCATTCACATTTTTTACAATCAACAAGCCTGCGAATCCGCCCAAGCCCATTACCAATAAAAATTGTAAAATAGCCATATTTTCGATTGAATTCCTAATTTAAATAACGAAACTATAAAAATTATCTCTTCTTCCAGCCTGATTCCGGCGGGCTTTGTCTGTGTAAAAGTGATTTCAATCGCCGTTACCTTTATTTAGAAAAGATTTCAATGCCTGTCACTATTGATTTTTTCAGCCCGCGCAGGCGGGCTTTGTTTCTGTAAAAGCGATTTCAATCGCCGTCACTTTGGTGTAAAAGCGATTTCAATCGCCGTCAATAATTAAACTTGAGGTCGCACCAAATTTTCGATTCCTTTAACTACCTTAGCAGATACGATCTTGTCTCCCTGCTTCAGTTGCTCCAAAACTTCTTTTCCTTCAATCATGTAACCAAAAACAGCATAGCGGCCGTCCAACAGATTCAGGCCAGCGGGCGTGAGTTCAGGTTCAAACAAGAAAAAGAAAAACTGAGAAGAAGCGCTATCAGGGTCAGTTTCTGTACGGGCCATGGCCACAGTACCGAAAGCAGAAAAAGGCAAAACAGGTTCGTCGCGATAACGCCCCGCATCTTCTAGAGTAATCCCGTAAATAGGTTCTTTTTCCTCCCTGACGAGCACTTCCAGCGGTATATTCCGGTATTTGCCCGTAGCTGGGTCAATAAAACCAACATCCTTGCCTTCGGGGTCTCCGGTTTGCAAAACGTAAGATTCTTCCGATCGAATAAACGGCAAACCGTCATAAAAACCTCGATCGACTAAATCCACAAAATTACCAGCCGTAACCGGGGCGCTGTAGCCGTCAACCACAACAGTAATTTCCCCTTTTTCAGTTTGTACAGCCACAGTAGCGCGCCCTTTCAGTTGAGGCAGATTAGCATACTTGGCAGGCACTTCAAACGGAAACTTTGTCACCATCAACTCTTCGATTTCGCCTACCGAACCTAGGATGGTGGCTTTCAAATCAATCACTTTGTCCCTGTCTTTAGCCTCAACAGCCTTTTCCAGTTGAGCAATTTTCTCCTTGACTCCTGCAACTAGCGCCTCAGCTTCCGGCTTTTTGGCGTCGGGAATACTCTCTAAAAGGTCAGATTCCCGAAGGTTGAGAATCCTGGAAGCTTTACTGACATCGCTGCTAATAGGCCCCCAACGTTTAGATCGTATGTGGTTGCCAATGTCTTCGAGACTAATTTGCAACTCTCGTACAGTCTGATTGTCAATAGGTAAAGCGAAGCGCAGCAGCGCCCGCCCGTCCGTAATCGCATTCCCCGCAGGCATACTGCTGCTGGGGCGTTTGGCATGGGAGACTGCACTGAAACTCAGGGAGAGAGTGAACAGCAAGAGTGCTAAAGCGACGGTTTTGACCCAGCGCTTGCACGTATTGATCGAGAAATTAGGCCAATGCAACATAACTTTAACTTTTATTGCCTCTCTTATCTTCCCACAGCGCTGCCCGCCCTCTAAGCTGCTACCCATCTAAAGTGCCTGTTGATTTGGCTGCGGAGGAGTTGCCCACTAACAACAGTCAACAGTCAACAGTCAACTGACAACTGACAACAGCCCACTGCCATTAACATTTCAGTAAAGCACTTGCTCCCTTTGAACGGTAAAATAAAATGCCAATTGCTTTTTGATGCCGTCAGCTAGACTGCGGCTTTAAGCTGACCCGCTCAAAAACGGATACAATCCCCAGACTCCTGTCGTGGAGAGATCAAAATTTTAGACCAAGGTTCAATCTCCCAAATTCATCTGTGGAGTAAATCTAAAATCTAAAATCTAAAATCTAAAATCGACTGACTGTAGTTCCCCCGTGCCGCCAAGGCGACGGGATTGCCCGCAAAAATTTATATGATTTCCAGTAACGACTTTCGACCAGGTGTTTCAATTGAATGGAATAACGGCGTGTGGCGGGTTATCGAATTCCTCCACGTCAAGCCAGGAAAAGGCTCGGCTTTCGTGCGGACAAAATTAAAAAACGTCCAAACCGGAAACGTAGTAGAACAAACCTTCCGGGCGGGCGAGACTATGCCTCAAGCCAACCTGGAAAAGAGTGTGATGCAGCATACCTATAAAGAGGGCGACGATTTCGTCTTTATGGATATGGAAACTTACGAGGAAAGTCGCCTCAATGCTAAGCAAATAGGCGATCGTGTCAAGTACCTCAGTGAAGGGATGGAAGTCAGCATCCTGCGCTGGAACGACCAAATCATGGAAGTGGAACTGCCCAACTCTGTTGTCTTGGAAGTGCTGCAAACCGATCCGGGAGTCAAAGGAGATACTGCCACCGGTGGCAGCAAACCCGCGATCGTCTCCACCGGAGCTCAGGTTATGGTGCCTCTATTTATTTCCATTGGAGAACGGATTCGGATTGATACTCGTGAAGACAAGTACCTCGGCCGAGAGTAGAAACGAGGGAGGAAAAGGGAGTTTTTAGTTTTGAGTTCTGAGTTATGAGTTAAAGAATTCCAAATTCAATACTCATCGCTCACAGCTTAAAAACTATCCCTTTTTCGTCCAAAGTCGTTGATGCTCCTAGCTTCGCCTGATTCGTAATTTTCAATTTTCAATTCTCAATTTTCAATTCTCAATTACCCTTGAATCTGCTGTGCAACTAGACTTAAACCAGCTTTGTGACCTGCTAACTGTATTAGACAAAACTGGCATTTCGGAACTGACCTTAAAAAGTGGGGATATTGAACTGACAGTACGCAAAGGCATTCTGGCAAGTTCACCAGCCACCTCTGCTGCGCTCCCTGCTGCCGTGGCGACTGTCGCTCCGATCGCCTTGGGCGCGGTTCCTAGCCCCACCTTAGCGTCACCTCCTGCTGTTGACCAAAATTTAGCAGCGGATCAGGCTGCCCCTGTACCCGTCGCCCCTGTCGCCGTACCTGCTGCCGTACCTGCTTCTGTCGATACCAAATGGGTGTCAATTATCTCGCCGATGGTAGGAACCTTTTATCGCGCTGCTGCTCCTGACGAGCCTCCTTTTGTCAATGTGGGCGATCGCATCAAGGTCGGCCAGACAGTCTGTATTATCGAAGCGATGAAGCTGATGAACGAGATCGATGCTGATGAAGTCTCCGGTCAAGTGATGGAAATTTTAGTTCAAAATGGCGAACCTGTCGAATACGGTCAAGTTTTGATGCGAATTAATCCGGATTGAAGGATTACTTTATTGTTATGGACAGAATAAATGCTAATATTTCCCGATCACTTCTCTCCGGTGAGTTTGATGAAGTCATCCCAGCCTGTCCCGCAAGAGGTTGTGCAACAAGTTGCTGAGTATTTCAGTATTTTGAGCGAACCCATGCGTTTACGAATTTTGAACTTGCTTCGCGACGGCGAAAAATGCGTGCAAGAATTGGTGGAAGCTACTCAAACGAGTCAAGCCAATGTTTCTAAGCACCTAAAACTCATGCTCCAAGCTGGTATCCTCACTCGCCGGAGTGAAGGGACTTCAGCTTATTATAAGGTGCAAGACGAGTTAATTTTTGAGCTGTGTAATATGGTGTGCGATCGGCTTGCCAGCCGGATCGAACAGCAAGCCCTACACTTTCGAGCATTTAGCCTAACTACCAAGCACTGAAAATTAGTTGCCAGTCCTCAATCCTCAATCCTCAATCCTCCGTCATGAGTCATCAGTTATCAATTCCTATTCTCGGCCTTGAGACCGATGACTAATCACTTGTAACTAATGACTCATAATTACTAAAGGGGAAAATTTTTGTCAAAACTTTGGCGGGTACTCGGCTGAGCCACCTCCAAACCTTCGCCGCCTAAAAGTTCTAAAGGCTTCCCTTCCACCGAAATCCAAACCTTGGTATTTGGTTGTAAACTCGTAGCCGTATAGATAACTTGCCCCAATCGGCTAGTCATCGAATTGCTCCCTCCCCCCGAAGTAAATTCGGACGACAAATCGACATAAACTCCGTCATTCTTAACACTCAAACCCCTGAGTTTTGTCCCATTAGGAATTTCGCTAGAAACAGTTCCATCCTTCGGCCCAGCCAACAAACTGTTAAAAGCAGCTTGTAAAGCTGCATCAGGCTTGTCAGCTTGTTTGACAGCTACTTTCGTAGGAACTCCCTCAAATTTACCGCTCGCATCTTTAACCCAATAGACTTGCACCGTCTGGACATCAGTCTGCGGCAAAGGCTTTGGCTGCGGCGACTTTGGGATCAGAGCGTTAGGCGTCTGAACCTGCGGCGTCTGAACCTGTGGCGTCTGAACCTGTGGCACTTGTACAGGATTTGGAGGGGGTACGGGGATAACTACAGCAGGAGATTCCGCAGGAATTGGGGAAAGCGGCGGAGCCGTAGTCTGAGCAGAAGACGGCGTATCTGCGGGGGTTGGCGAACGGTTCGCGGTCCACCAGGCAATGCCCCCTCCCGTCAGTAAAGCCAACCCGCAAACACCGGCAATGACGGCTGTGGAGACGCGGCGTACTTCTTGTCCATCTTTCATAATACAAATTCTCCTTACAGATAGAGCGCTTGGGACGGTGAGGAGCGACTCCTGATCAGCTACATTTGTCTATGGTTAGATTCTGGAATTGACACAATTGCATTGCTGCTCGCGAAAACTTTATAGCAAGCCCAACATATTCTGAATCCGACTATTGGAATCCTAGACCATAATATAAGATTTCGCCCGTGGAGTATGTCACAGTATCTCGATCGGCCTAGTGGCTATATTCTATAGTAATCATAAAAAATTAAAGAATAAAGGAAGAAAAAATAAGTAAAAAGCAAGAAGGAAGGCCACGGATGGATGTAACGGAAGTAAGGGGGGTAACGGATTTAAGGGATTTAACGGATAGAAACAGGTCGATAAAAATATTTTCCCCAAACAAAAAGCGCCCCTATTTCTAGGAGCGCTTTTTGTAATCTGGGACTAAAACTTAGCCATTGATAGAAGGAGCAACCATTGCTACGGGAGTTGTCTCACCAGCAGCCAAGTCGAGAGGGAAGTTGTGAGCATTGCGCTCGTGCATTACTTCCATACCCAAGTTAGCGCGGTTGATGACATCAGCCCAAGTATTGATCACACGACCTTGAGAGTCGATAATCGATTGGTTGAAGTTGAAACCGTTCAAGTTGAAAGCCATCGTGGAAATACCCAAAGCGGTAAACCAGATACCGACAACTGGCCATGCACCTAACAAGAAGTGCAAGGAACGGCTGTTGTTGAATGAAGCGTATTGGAAAATCAAACGACCGAA
>NZ_JAUBSH010000049.1:0-48488 GCF_036704705.1 Microcoleus sp. K1-B1
ACGTCTTAAGTTTAACTCCAATTAGGTAACTTAATATTTTGTTACATAGATTGGTTTTTTCCCGCCTACCTACTTAGGGTTTTCTCTGCTGCTGGGAGATTGCCAGAGTTGGCGAGAGCCAATCCTAGATTGTTGAGAGCCGCCCCCTCGCTTTGGCGGTGTTTAATTTCGCGCGCGATCGCCAACTGCTGCTGAGCGTACTCGATCGCTTTGGCGTAGTCGCCGAGGTAAAAGTAAGCAGTTCCCAGATTTCCCAGAGCCCCCCCCTCGCTTTCGCGGTCTTTAATTTCTCGCACGATCGCCAATACCTGCTGAGCGTACTCAATGGCTTTGGCGTAGTCGTCGAGGTAAAAGTAAGCAGTTCCCAGATTTCCCAGAGCCCCCCCCTCACTTTGGCGGTGTTTAATTTCTCGGGCGATCGCCAAATACTGCTGAGTGTACTCGATCGCTTTGGCGTAGTCGCCGAGGGAAAGGTAAGCACTTCCCAGATTTCCCAGAGCTTTCCCCTCACTTTCGCGGTCTTTAATTTCTCGGGCGATCGCCAACCACTGCTGAGCGTAATCGATCGCTTTGGCGTAGTCGCCGATGTTACGGTAAGCAGTTCCCAGATTTCCCAGAGCCCCCCCCTCACTTTTGCGGTGTTTAATTTCTCGGGCGATCGCCAAATGCTGCTGAGCGTACTCGATCGCTTTGGCGTAGTCGCCGAGGGAATCGTAAGCAAGTCCCAGATTTCCCAGAGCCCCCCCCTCACTTTGGCGGTGTTTAATTTCTCGGGCGATCGCCAAATGCTGCTGAGCGTACTCGATCGCTTTGGCGTAGTCGCCGATGTTACGGTAAGCACTTCCGAGACTTCCCAGAGCTTTCCCCTCGCCTTGGCGGTCTTTAATTTCTCGCGCGATCGCCAACACCTGCTGAGTGTACTCGATCCCTTTGGCGTAGTCGCCGAGGGAAAAGTAAGCACTTCCCAGATTACCCAGAGCTCTCGCCTCGCTTTGGCGGTCTTTAATTTCTCGCGCGATCGCCAACACCTGCTGAGTGTACTCGATGGCTTTGGCGTAGTCGCCGAGGGAATCGTAAGCAAGTCCCAGATTTCCCAGAGCTTTCCCCTCGCTTTGGCGGTCTTTTATTTCTCGATAAATTATTAGTGCCTGTTGCCAAGACTGCAATGCAGCTTGAAATTGACTAATCTGATACTGCTGAAGCCCTTGCTTGAACAGTCGGTCTGCTTCGGCTTTCCGCTCAGCTTGGGTTTGAGCCAAGGCCTGAGAATTGATGATTTTAAATTGAGAATTAGGGATAAACCGAAACTCACCTACAGTCAGCGCCGCTAAGATTGAGATCAGTGCCGACCATCCAATTTTTTGCAGTTTCATAACTTTTGAGAGAGCTCTGGTTTGAATATCCGCTTGACACATCAAAATATTGCTAACACTTATTAAAGCTCAAATGCCACTCCATGAGAATTGTCTGTCTTGATTTTCCTCCCCCTATCTACAGCAACACATTTGTAGCCGGAAAAGATATCATTAAGCGGTGCATCTATTTAGGACTAAACTCAATGGCTAACTCAACTCAAGAAACACCGCAACCAGACAAAAAAGAATTAACTGAGATCACAGCTAAACCTCAAGAACAACAAGAAGAACCGCCAAATAAAGGTGACGGGCGGAAATAGTCGATCGCTCGGAATGATACCGCAGCAGAAGATAAAGAAACCGGGTTTTTTGACTTTTATTGAAGGTTTTAACCAAATATTGTGGTTAAAAAACCCGGTTTCTAGTCATCCGCGAGTTTAGGAAATAACTTGACAAATTATTCGGGTTGTGGAGTGCCGTTGTTCGATGGCAACTTCGGCTTTCCCGACTTTCCACGGAGGCCGTTTAAAGAAACCACATCAGCCTCAGAACTCTCCCTAGCCACCCGAATCAGCAACCCCGACAACAACAAACTTGCCAACATCGAAGAACCCCCGTAACTAAAAAACGGCAGCGGCAAACCCGTAGTCGGCAAAACCCCCGTCGCCACCCCAATATTCAGCAACGACTGTCCCACCATCACCACCATCACCCCAATCGCCACCAACTGAGACTCAATATTCCGGGCCTTCATCGCTACCCTCAAAGCCACAGTAGAGTAAGCCGCCAACATCAGCAACAGCGAGAAACCTCCCACCAAACCAAACTCCTCAGCAAACACAGCAAAAATAAAATCGCTGTACTGAATCGGCAAATAAAATAACTTTTGCTGCGACATCCCCAAACCCACACCCCAAATGCCCCCAGAACCCACAGCCAGGAGACTTTGAATCAACTGATAGCCGTCTTGCATCGGATCAGCCCAAGGATTGAGGAAAGACATAATCCGGCGGCGCTGATATTCCCTAAAACTAATACTTAAAACGGCTAAAAGCATTCCCCCCATAGCCGTTGCGCCCAACTGCAAGTAAGGCAAGCCCGCCGCCAAAGCCACCAACCACAAAGTCATCCCGCACAAAGCCGTGGTACTTAAATTTGGCTGCAACAAAATTCCCAAAAGCATTGCACCGAAAATTAACAGCCAAGTTAAGCGAACTTTATTCGTCAACCGGGACCAGTTGCCGAAAATGCGGGCGCTTTGGAGAACAAAAAACGGCTTGATCAACTCAGAAGGTTGAATAATCGGAACCGGGCCCAGAGATATCCAGCGAGTCGCCCCGTTGATTGTTGTTCCCACCCCCGGAACTAAGGTCAACCAGAGCAATCCCAGCAGCAACAAAACGCCTAACTGAGATGTTTTCATCAGGTAGCGCAGGGGGGAGTATACCATCAAGTTAAAACCGGCCAGCCCGATCGCCACTGCGATTAGCTGTCGTTTAAAATAATAAAGGCCGTCTCCAAATTCATAATTTGCAATGGGATAGGAAGCCGAAAACAATGCTGTCAGCCCGACAAACAGCCACAGAAAAGTTAGCCACCTCAGCCACCGAGCCTCAGCGGCCCATTGAGACGCGCTGGGGTCAAAAAAAGGAATCAAGCGTCGAATGTCATTAGCCATAGGATTTTAGAACGATCTCAATAAACTCTAACAAAGATGGCTAAAGCACCAGATTGGTTAATTTACGCATTAATCTGTTCGCTATTATATGGTTTGTGGGGATTTTTTGGGAATTTAGCGACTAAATATATTGACTACAAAACTGCTTTTGTTTATGAAGCAATTGGCGCTATTTTAACTACTTTATTTATTATTATCAAAACTAATAATTTTAGTTTTGAGGGAGATGTTAGGGGAATTTTGTTTGCCATGTTAGTTGGCGTTTGTGGCACTGTGGCATCATTAGTATTTTTTATAGCCCTTGGCAAAGGTGAAGTTGCCAATGTAGTGAGTGTTACGTCTATCTACCCGCTGATTACTATATTATTATCGTCTTTATTCTTGAAAGAGGCTATTACGTTACCACAAATGCTTGCTGTTTTGTTAGCGATAATCGCAGTTATACTTTCTGCTTATTAAAATATTTGTCAATGATTAAATTAACAACGCTGGACATTCTTTCTTCTGCTATAACTATAACAAACAAAAAAGAGGTCGATCGCGACCTCTTACCCCTCTACTAATCCAGCTTCGGCTCTTACAGTAGACCTGTATTAGCTCCGGGCTTACCGGTAGCCAGTTGCACTTTAATAATTCTGCCGCCCATTTTCATAATTCTTTGCTGTTCCCGGAACCAGTTGTCGTAAGGAACGAGCTTAGTAAAATAGGTATTTTGCAATTCGCGCTGAGTGCGGATGCGGGTTTGACTTGGGACGCAAGCAGTCACCTTAAACATTCTCATGGGAAACTAACTCCTGAGTAGGTTTACAGATTATTAGATGGATTTTTTAAAGATTGAAGGCAGGGAGTTAGGAGTCAAAACTAGCTCGTTAAAACTCGTCGGGCTTTCTCGACCAGCCTTTGACGGTCTAGCAATCACTCTCAACTTCCCTGACCTCTTTTCAAAGTCAAAGGTAACAAGTCCAAAGTAAAAAGTGAAAAGTTAAAAGAGGCAAGAAATAAATCTTCTTCCTTCTTCCGACTTCCATCGGACTGAAATCTGTTACATCCGTTACATCCGTTACATCCGTTACAGAATCCGTTGCCGAACTTCCTTCTTCCTTCTTCCTTCTTCCTGAGTCTTAGCTCAAGCCAGAGCAGATGTAGTCGAAATAGACGCCCATTTCTTTACCAGCGTCAGAACCGACCAAACCGGCGGTGACTTCTTTCATTGCTTGGATTGCTTGTACGGTAGAACCGATGGGCACGCCCAAGGAGTTGTAGGTTTCTTTCAAACCGTTGAGCACGCGCTCATCGAGGATGGAAGGGTCGCCAGCCAACATAGCGTAGGTGGCATAGCGGAGGTAGTAGTCCAAGTCGCGGATGCAAGCTGCATAACGACGAGTGGTGTACATATTGCCGCCGGGACGAGTTACATCAGAGTACAACAGAGACTTAGCAACTGCTTCTTTGACGATTGTGGCTGCATTAGCGCTGATGGCGGTAGCGGCGCGGACGCGCAGTTCGCCAGAAGCAAAGTAGTTCTTGAGCTTGTCTAGAGCGCTGATGTCGAGGTACTTACCTTGAACGTCAGAGGAATTGATAACGGCGGTAATTGCGTCTTGCATGGTTGTCTTGTTTCCTAGAAAGTGGCTGAGTCAGTCCAATTTTGGAGCTAGAATTTGGAATTTGGGATTTGGGATTTGAGATTTTTAACTGGCTGGTTATTTGCAAAAGCTTTTAACTTGTTGCCGGCAACCCCCAATTTTTCAATCTAAAATCGAAAACCTAAAATCAAAATTCCTTACTGCATCGCACCGATAACGTAGTCGAAGTAAGAGGAAGCTTCGGAAGCGTCTTCTCCAGACAGCAGCGAGCTTGCTGCACTTTTCATAGCGCGAACGCCTTCGGCGACGGCTTCAATCGGGGTGCCGAGAGATTTGTACATTTCGCGGACGCCGACAATACCGATTTCTTCGATCGGAGTAATGTCGCCAGCTACGATTCCGTAGGTGATCAAACGCAGGTAGTAGTCCATGTCGCGCAAGCAAGTTGCGGTCATTTCTTCGCCGTAAGCGTTGCCGCCGGGAGAAACAACATCAGGGCGCTTTTGGAAAAGTTGGTCGCCTGCTTGCTTGACGATGCGTTCGCGGGATTCGCTCAAAATTTGGGCGATGCGGACGCGGCGTTCACCAGAGGTGACGAAGCTTTTGATCCGATCTAATTCACCTGGGCTCAAGTAGCGAGCTTCGGCGTCTGCGTTGACGATTGATTTGGTGACGATACTCATCTTGTGTGTACCCGCTGGATATTTTGCTATATGAACTGCTTTGCGCTGAGCTAGCGAAGGCGGGCGCTTGCGTCCCGTATCTTTCCTGCTCAGGCAGGAGCTTTGACGGGGAAGGCTGGACTTTCCACAGCCAGCAACTGTTGAAGTTGTTGGCGGGTGACTGCCTTCGGTGCTTAACGGCGCTCGTTCTTCACGCCGGTGCGGTTGTGAGTGCTCGCACTAAGCCTGTCGCTTACAATACCACAAATGACTGATGCGATCTTTAATTTATGATCGAGATTGCAGCAGGCCACTTAGTGGCGATCGAGTGACTGTCGGGCAGTTAGTAAGGATATTGCTTCTCTGACACAACTACCTCTCGCAAGTATTTTGAGGCATTATGTTCACATTCTGAGTGTTACTGTAATAGTTTGTAACATTCCTTTTCATATTTGGGCCCTCGCTTGGGTCTTCTCCGTTAAAATTTCACCGATTAAAAATTGCTAAAATTATCTGGCAGCAATGGTTACAGGCGATCGAGCCTTGAGCGGGAATTGTGACGGACGAGGGCGCGAGGATCAAAGGCTTGGCCCTGAGAGGGAGACAAGCGGGATATGGGGGGACAGAGGCGGGGAGCATTGGTGTCAACTTAAGCTTTTAGTCCACCAGTCCTCTCGCTCACCCGGCAGTCCGCCAGGGAATGAATTCCCTGTCTCATAGCGAAAGTCCTCTAAAAGAGGACTGAAGAACTCATTAGTCCTCGCTTCGCGAGGACTTTGGCTTTGAGGTTCTTGTTTCCACCCCTGACGGACTATCGGTTTTACCTTAAGTTGACACCAGTGAGGGGGGAGATGTGCGACCGTCTCACATCTTGCAGCATTCTCAATAAGTTTTGGATGGGCGGGATCTGGGGCCCAACTTTTACTCCCCGCAAGAACACTCACTCTTTGTGTTTGTGGAACAGGCATCTTGCCTGTTCTCGATCACGATGCCAGATATAAAATTATCGGAAATCCTAACTTTCGAGCTTGTAGCTAGATTTGACTCTCACTTTTAATCTGGTGCGCCGTGAAAAGAAATCTATCAGCCCTTAAAAAAGCTTTGCAGTTTGGCATTAGCGGTGCAGTCGGCGGTTTCGTCGGCAATCTAATCACCGAACCTTTCATGCAGCGACTCCCTGGTTCGGAATCTTTTTCTGATAGTGTATTGTCTACAGGTCGCTGGTTTGGATTGGTAGGCGGTGGTATTGCTACGGCTATCATGTTCGGCTATTATTACTATATCAAAGGTAAGCCTCAAATTAAACAGGCTTTAAAAAATGGCGGATTGTTTGGTTTAATAGCAGGAGCCATTTCTGGGGCGATCGCAGAAGGTATTTATAGCGGAATTGGCGACGGAAACAACGAATTATTGCGAGTAATTTGCTGGGGAATAGCTGGCAGTTTGTTAGGACTGGGACTTGCACAGCGGATTCCTAATTTGGGAGCGCTTCGCGGCACGGGAGGCGGCGGTGTTGGGGGAGTTTTGGGCGGCTGTTTGTTTATTCTGTTTGCTTACAATTTATCCGGTACGGCGGGCCGTTTAGCTGGCTGTGCTGCGATCGGTTTTTGGATTGGCATCATGCTCGTTGTAGCCGAAACTTTGTTCAACAAAGCTTGGCTGGTAATTAGTTACGATACGGGAGCAAATCGCACTCTCACTCTGGGTTCCGAACCGGTGACTTTTGGCAGTGATGAAAATTTGTCTATTATCTGCATTCCTAATGTTTCGCCCCTAGCAATGCGGTTTCAATTGGAAGCAGGTCAAATTGTTTGCGAGAATGTTGATAGCGGGGCGGTGAGTTATTTGCGATCGGGCGACCAAAAGAAAATCGGCAACTGTACAATTACAGTAGGAAACTCTGATTTGCCAGCCCCAACATCGGCAAATATTCCGCCTACCTTTATATCAGATCAGCCCGCAGTAAATTCTGTGACCAGCGGTCAAGTTTCTCTCAAATTAGGCAGTCGAGTTATTCCTCTGAGTGCGGGAACTCAACTATTCACTTCTGACATACCGAGTTTAACAGCCGCAGCATCTAACGGTCTTGTAGCTATAGTCACTTCTCGATCGAGAAACGAGCTTTCGTTAGGATTGACCAATTTGTGCGATCGCGCTTGGTGGGCTACCGACATTCAAGGTGATATAAAAATGGTAGAACCTGAAAGTACCCTAAATTTGGCGTTGGGAACTCAAATCGAATTCGGTGAATTAGACGGCGAAATTGTGTAAGTAAGTGAGTAGAAACTGAGATATTGCACCATTGTCAATAAACCTTTCATGGGCGGGCAGGATGCCCAACCCCACAAGAAAATTTCCTCTTTGTGGAACGGGCATCTTGCCCGTTCTTAAAGGGTTCTCCGACCCACCCCACAAGAAAATTTCCTCTTTGTGGAACGGGCATCTTGCCCGTTCTTAACAATAATTCAAGCAGAACTGCCACTAACTCCAGTAATTACCGCTGCACCAATCAAATGAGCCAAACGCAAAGCTTCAGGAACTTTACCAGTGTCTGTCAAACGCTGGAGAACCCTCGCTATTACTTCTGGTTGTTCGCCGGCAACTTGAAAAAAGAAAGGTTCAAAAGCGTGAATTTTACCAGCGCGGCGCAACAATTCTAAACGGTATTCCGAGTCGGGTAAATGGCGGAGAGCTTTTTCAACAGCAGCTAAATTTGGTTGGCGGCGCATGACAGCAACGCAAGGAATTTGCAGCCGCGATGCTAACTCGGGAAGGTCAATAATATTGAAGCCGCCGAAAGCAATTCCGTCTAGCAAAACCAGATGCAATTGCGGCAGAAATTTGCCTCCGAGGAGTAGCCCAGAAATAGCATCGGTGGCATCTAATCCGTCTGGGAGGACTTGTCCCCACACCATTCCTTCAAATCGAGTTCCCCCGCAGACTATGCCCGCGATCGACACCAGACTGCCGTTTGTACGAGAAAACGGAGCGTCGTCAAAGCCAATGACCTTAATTGTGCGATCGCGCCTGAGCAAATCTGCCAGTTTCAACTTGTGAAGTTCCCTAAGCTAAAGTTTTTGAGATTAGGTTGTGTTTTACATAGTATCATATACGTTAAATAGCTCATTACTAAAAAGGTTTTAGACAAGTGGCAAAAAAATACGTAGCAGCGATCGACCAAGGAACCACCAGCACCAGATTTATCATATTCGATCGCCTGGGACAGAGAATTTGCAGCAACCAACAAGAACACCAGCAAATCTATCCGCAACCGGGATGGGTGGAACACAATCCCGATGAAATTTGGCAGCGCACCCAAAGCGTGATTAAAAATGCCCTCGAAATCGGCAATATCGACCCCAAAGATATTGCTGCACTCGGTATTACAAACCAGCGCGAAACTACAATTGTTTGGGACAGAACAACTGGCAAATCTTACGGCAATGCGATTGTTTGGCAAGATACTCGCACTCGCTTTATTTGCGATCAATTAGCTGAAGTTGAGGGCAAAAACCGATTTCAAAAACGATGCGGTTTGCCGCTGACAACTTATTTCAGCGGGCCGAAAATTAAGTGGATGCTGGACAATATTCCAGGATTGCGCGAAGCGGCAAATCGAGGCGATGCGATTTTTGGCAATGTCGATACTTTTCTGATTTGGCACCTGAGTGGCGGCGTGCACGTTACCGATGTTACCAACGCCAGCCGCACGATGCTGATGGATTTGCAAACCCTTGATTGGGATGCGGAAACTTTGGAAATAATGGCAATTCCCCGCCAGATGCTGCCCGAAATTCGCCCTTCGAGTCAAGTTTTTGGAACTGCAAAAGGATTGCTTGCAGGTGTTCCAATTGCTGCTGCTTTGGGCGATCAGCAAGCCGCCCTCGTCGGGCAAACTTGTTTCAGTCCGGGGGAGGCCAAAAATACTTACGGTACGGGCTGTTTTATGCTGCTGAATACTGGTGAGGCGATCGTCCCTTCAAAAAACGGGTTACTAACAACAGTCGCCTACAAGATGGGGGAATCGCCCGCTGTGTATGCTTTAGAAGGCAGTATTGCGCTCGCCGGAGCTTTAGTGCAGTGGCTGCGGGACAATTTGGGTATCATCAACACATCTGCAGAAGTAGAAACATTAGCAAATACAGTTGAAGATAGCGGTGGAGTTTACGTTGTCCCGGCATTTTCTGGACTCTACGCGCCCTATTGGAAAGACAGCGCCCGGGGAGTAATTGCAGGTTTAACTCGCTACGTGACTAAGGCACACATTGCCCGCGCAGTATTGGAAGCTACAGCGTGGCAAACGCGAGAAGTATTGGAGGCGATGAATCAGGATTCTGCTGTGCAGCTTTTGTCTTTAAAAGTAGACGGAGGTATGGTGGTAAATCATACGCTGATGCAGTTTCAGAGCGATGTTTTGGGAGTGCCTGTGATGCGGCCTGTGGTAGCAGAAACTACTGCACTCGGTGTGGCTTATGCGGCCGGTTTGGCGGTGGGTTTTTGGAGTCAGCTAGCCGAATTGCGGGACAATTGGGCGGTGGATTGTACTTGGGAACCGAAAATGCCGATCGCACTTCGCGAACAAAAATATCGCTTTTGGAAAAAAGCAGTTTCCCGCACATTCGATTGGGAAGAATAAATCGCTGAGTTAACTCAAAAACCGTATTTAGTGATATCATTAAATCCAGCACTATTTTTCAAATTGCAAATAAATGATTTCGCTAAAGAAGTTAAAAAAAATCCTCAGCGCCTTTCTATTGATACTGACACTGGCATTTGTAGAAATCGCCACTAATTCCCAAATGGCTATCGCAGATACAGCTACAAATCCCACAACCGCAGCCGAAGTCTTCAGCACCAATTGTGCAGGTTGTCACATCAACGGCAGCAACATTATCAGGCGCGGCAAAAACTTGAAACAAAAAGCATTAAAAAAATACGGCATGGATTCCATCGCCAACATTTCCAACTTAGTAACCAACGGCAAAGGTATTATGCCCGCTTACAAAGATCGTTTGTCGGAACAACAAATTATCGATGTTTCAGCTTACGTGCTATCCCAAGCTGAAACCGATTGGAAATAAACCCGACTATGTACATGGTAAGACCAGGTTTAGCGCCTAACTTCAGGAAACCAAGCCGAGGTATAATGTAAGGGCAGGTTTAGCGCGTAACTTGGTCATTGATGAATAATCTTTATACAAAACCTGCCTGCTTCTTGTCTTTTATTGTTCATCCCTTAATAATCTCAATACAAACCTGTTTTTTTGTCTCTTTTTGCTAAAAAGTGTAAATTATTGGAGGTATTGCAAGTTGAAAAAACATTATTGTTGGCGTAGAACTTTAACTGTCATTAGCTTGTGTTTGTATCTAATCTTAGCTATCAGCCCGCCCGCTTTCGCCTCGATTCACAAATATCCAGAAACTGCTGAGACAGTAATGTTCCGATCCGTACAAAGCCTGCGCGATACAGAGGATAAAGCATGGCAAGTTGTTTTGTACAAGCGAGTCAAGTCGGGAGTAGTAAAGTCTTTAAATCTGAGATTGGTAGGATTTCCCGGAACAGAATTACAGCACCAGGTTCCGCTGAAAGTTGCGGCGGGCAAGCGCGAAATTGGCAATGCTAATGATATTTGGAAGGAGTCGGATTTGCCAATTAATGTCGGAGAATACGATTTCAAATCAATAATTACACAATTGGAAAGTAATCGACCTTTGCTATTGAGTTTGCCCGTGAAAAATCAAAAAGAAACACAAGTGCTGGTTCCTCCTTTTGCTGTCAGAGAATGGCGGCTGTTGTTAGACAGAAACTAAATATACCAATTTAAGCGCACTCTACATTTAAAAGCGAGGCAATTTCCCATGTCACAAATCGCTATGTTTAAATATGCCTTAAGGTAGATTTAACGTATTTGAAGAATAATGTGACCTGGCAAAAACTAAATATACCAATTGAATAGCACTCTACATTTAAAATCGCTAAAGTTGCAGGGATGTATCAAAAATAACTTTATTTACATAGACCTTAAGGTAGATTTAACCTATTTTAAGGGTAATTATGAAACAAACTAAAAGCTGAGTTAGTCGGTTGACAAAACTCCAGTGTTTTAACGTAGGTGTATTCAGGGTAAATCTACTATGACTTTAATCAGTAAAATTGTCCGAAAAGCTTTGGCAACAGGTTACTTAACGGTTGAGGCCGAAGAACAGTTGCGACAGCAGTTGCAGATGACTAAGTACGGTTTAGAAGATTTTGAGGCTTTTATTAATTTGCAAAAAGAGGTGATGGAGGGTAGGGTAAAACAGCAAGCTTTGGAATTGTTACGATCGCGCAGATGTTCTGTGACGGCTTGAATCCCGTTCGATCGACCTTTTGGATAAAATAAGGTCGATCGACCTTCGTATGTCGATCGGTCTTTCGGGCGCGGACTCTCGGGCCCACCCCACAAGAAAATTCTGTCTTTGTGGAACAGGCCGGAAAGCCTGTCCATAAAAATGATACGCCAAGCCTGGAAAAATGTTTTTACTGTATTCCTAGCTGTCGCCTTAACACTTCTGGAAAATTAACGGCTGTATCCAAACCTCGAACATTCTCCCACTTTGTATTCTCATTCCATTTGACATCGCCAAAAGTGCGATGGCTGAGGTCTGGGTCGCTGAGGTCTGCGCTGCTGAGGTCTGCGCCACTGAGGTCTGCGCCACTGAGGTCTGTGCCGCTGAGGTCTGCGTCGCTGAGGTCTGCGCGGCTGAGGTCTGCGCCACTGAGGTTTGCGTCCCAGAGGTATGCGCCGCTGAGGTTTGCGCGGCTGAGGTCTGCGCTGCTGAGGTTTGCACCGCTGAGGTCTGCGTCGCTGAGGTCTGCGCGGCTGAGGTGTGCGTTGCTGAGGTTTGCACCGCTGAGCTCTGCGTCGCTGAGGTTTGCGCGGCTGAGGTCTGCGCCGCTGAGGTTTGCGTCGCTGAGGTGTGCGCTGCTGAGGTGTGCGCTGCTGAGGTGTGCGCTGCTGAGGTGTGCGCCGCTGAGGTCTGCGTCCCAGAGGTATGCGTCGCTGAGTTCTGCGCCGTTGAGGTTTGCGCCGTTGAGTTTTGCGCCGCCGAGGTCTGCGCCACAGAGTTCTACGCCGCCAAGGTTTGCGCCACTGAGGTTTGCGCCACTGAGGAATGTCCCAACTGTTTGGAGAAAGTCAAAATACCCAACACAACGGCTATAACCGATGAGACGCAACAACCGAATTGCATCGTCAAGTTCACCTTCAGCATTAGGTTTCCCACAAGGATAAAACACCATTTTATCTTTAAATTCAGGTGTCTCTTGACCGTAACGGTGCAACTCCAACAGCAAAATCATCACATTCAAACCAGCATAAACATCTATTTGTCGCTGTCCCAACTCTTGGGTTTTCAATTGATCTCGCAGTAGGCGCATCTTCTTCTGAGGCAAATTTTCCGGCGGCGCATCAATAAATTCCCCCTCGCACCACCGCAGATAAAAATTTTCCAAACGCTCGAATAGCTCTACAGGCCGAAACAGATTTTCCTCGCCAGGAGCAGCCGGAGTTGTTAACAACCCCATCAAATATTCCACAATTTCTTCCGTCAGCGCCCCATAACCCAACAAATCATAAATTTCCCAATCCATCTGAGAGTCTTGAGTATTAAATTTAATACGTTTCTTTCCCGGTTCCGTCCAGTCTTCCAGACTTTGTTTCAATCGTTCCGCACACAGAAATTCACCAAAACTCTTGTGTACAAATTCCACAGAACCTTCTTTACTGCCTTGCTGAAGATAAAAAACCGCCAAAGCATTTCTCAGAGGATTATCGCCAATCGGTATTTGTGCTTTTTCAAGTAAGGCTTTAACCGAGTTGTCTTCTCTCAATCGTTTCTCAATCATCGCTACAGGAGCGCATTCCCCTCCCGACTGCACCACGCACAATCCTGCTTCTGTAAGGATGCGCCGCAAATCTTCTGTCTCCAGTTCGGTCAAATTGCGATTGAGCAATTTAGACCGCTGTTCAGTGAGTACCCAATTCACAGCTTGGTTGTAAATCAAAATTTTTGCTTGAGTGCTGTTAGTTCCTTGAAAATCCTCAACTTTCAAGATTTTGTCCCGGTGCATTGCCGCTAACAGATAAAGCAAGAGCGGTTCTCGCGAGAGTTCTGATTTTACATTATGTGGACAGCATTTATCTTGCAAAAAATTCTGAAAAGCTGAGGTTTTTTCGGCCCCTAGTTGGGCTTCCCACTTGCTCAACCACTGTTGCTGTAGTCCGTCATCCATTATCTGAATTTCGACTCGATCTAAGTTATCTGGCATTTGCCTTTCAATCCCTTGCAAAGCTAAAGTTCTGCCAGTAATCAAAACCCGGTGTCCCATTTCCGAATTCTGATCGCAGTCTCGCTGAAATTGTCCTACTTGCTTGAGAAATTGCTCTAAACCGCCGCTGCTTCTCCCCTCCATCAGCAACTCGTCAAAGCCATCCAAGAAAAACAAATATCGCGTGTTTCTATCTGTCAACCAGCCGTCATCGCTAGCAAAACTAGCATTAACTGCTTCTTTGAGTGTTTCTCGAAAACTCTTTTGCAATATGGGAATATCTCGCAGTCGAATTAACACGGGAGTCCAAACTGGATGCAAATGTTGTCGCACCCAGTCAGCAAACATCCGACAAAAAACGCTCTTGCCGCGTCCGGGTCCAGCTTCGACAAACATTACTTTATTTTCTTTTTTGCCATACTCAAGCAATTTTTTTGCCCAAGTCGCTAAATCGAAAGGTTCTGTATTTTTAACACGATTGGCCTTTTTATCAATTGGCTTTGCTTTCAGAGGCACGTAGATATCTTTGAATGAAAAATTTTCTTTAAATACCGGTTCTAGCGGTAGAGAGGAAATCTGTTCTTGCAGGTAATTGTCAATGCTGTGATATTTCTCCTGTTCCTCCCGCCATTCGCTGATAGAAGGCTGTCCAAGATGTTTCATGGCTTCGCCGGAAACTGCCCAAGCTTCGATCAAATAGCCGTGAGTATTAGCAGCAACTCTCTTTGTCAAAATTTGAGCTTCATCGGCAGTGAGTCCGGCTTGTTGCAGCCGTTCTGACAGCACTAGGTTGAATTCCTTAGCTAATATCGAATCGCGAAAGCAAATAACAGTTTCTTTCGCTGCTTTATCGCTAATTTCTAAATCCGCCAATTTTTTAAGCAACTGCTTGACTTTATCGGAAACCGGAGTTTGCCCGATGCGATTTAACAGACTATCGTCTTGTTCAAGAAAATCCTTAAAACTTTCCAGATAAGCCGCCTGACTGACGAGGAAAATGCACTCAGCTAAAGTCGGCTGCTGTTGAGTTTTTTCGATAAAAAACGCCAGCATTTTCGCCGCAATCCCGACAAATGGCAATCCAGTTCCCACAACTTGAGCTAAGGGAGAGTTCAAAATCTCTAGCAGCAAATTGCTATTGTCCAGCCCTTGTTCTTTGATCATTTTTGCCAATTCGGCGGCTGTTTTCCCAGCTTCTCCGATTCCCTCCGCTGCTTCGGCGGAACACAGTTCTTTGAGATCAGTATTTAAGAATTTCCAGATGCGATTTGCCATTTTTACCTGCTCTATTTCAGAAGACATAATCTGAGAAAATCTACATTTAACTCTGTAAGCATTCCGTAATTCGCCGCCACAAATCAGTTATCAAACTAACAATTAGAAAAGATTAACTCTCTTTTACCTTGACAAAACTACAACAATCCCCAATAATGATAGATTGTCTGTCTAAATCCGGCTCGGATCAGGTTAAGACATTCCAAAAGCTGGAGAGCAGTCAGCCGTCAAAAGTCCACAACGACCAATGACCAATGACTCATCAGCTACCTGTACGGCAATCTCAACAACCATCCCATGACTTACGCAATCATTGAAACCGGCGGCAAACAATTTCGGGTAGAACCAGGCCGCTTCTACGACATCGAACTGCTTCACGTTGAAGCTGAATCCAAAGTCACCATAGACAAAGTATTTCTGATCCAGCACGAAGGCGAGGTTCATATCGGCCAGCCTCTACTAGAAAATGCCACTGTAGAAGGAACGGTTCTCCGGCATTTCCGGGGCCGCAAAGTCCTCGTCTACAAGATGAAGCCGAAAAAGAAAACTCGGAAGAAAAAAGGGCACCGTCAAGAAACAACTCGCTTTATGATTGACTCGATTAGCGTCAACGGTACAGTATTAGCAGCCAGAGACTTAACTCAAGCAGTTGTTGAAACTCCCCAAACCGCCGAAACTGATTCAGAATAAAACATAGTAAATACAGTTGAGGATATTATGGCCCACAAGAAAGGTACAGGCAGTACACGTAACGGACGCGATTCTAATTCTCAGCGTCTGGGTGTCAAAAAGTACGGCGGTCAAGTTGTCAAAGCTGGCAACATTTTGATCCGTCAACGCGGCACTAAAGTTCACCCCGGTAACAATGTTGGTATCGGCAGAGATGATACTCTGTTTGCCATGATTGACGGTGTGGTGACTTTTGAAAGAAAAGGCAAAACTCGCAAGAAAGTCAGCATTTATCCTGTTGTAGCAGCACCTGTGGCTGAACCCGCGGCAGTTTAATTCTACGTTCCTAGGTTCGGCTGATTCTTGATAACTTAACGTCAAACCGATAGTCCGACAGTCCGACAGGGGTTGAAACCCCTGCCTCATAGCGAAAGTCCTCTAAAGAGGACTGAAGAACTCATTAGTCCTCTTGAGAGGACTTTAGCTATTAGCCAGGGAATTCATTCCCTGGCTGAATAGAGGTTTAATTTGTCACCAAATTGTGCCTAACCTCCTCCGACAATTGTGACAACTTCTAAGATGTCGCCCTCTTGCATCTGTGTAGTTTCCCAAAATTGTTTGTGCAGAATTTCCCCGTTGTACTCCACAGCCACCAAGCGCGGGTTTAATCCCAATTGTTTTAGTAATTTTGGTAACGGTGTGTCGATCGCACAATTGCGGGTTTCTCCGTTAACTTGCAGCGCAATTTGATTTATCATCAGTAAAATATCTGTTTTTTGGGCGGGTTTGGTAACAAAATTATATTTTATGCACAGATTTCCTGTGCTAAACCCGCCCTACAAATCGCAAATAAACCTAGCTTTTCCCGTGCAAAGCTTTCTGAGCTTTTAGATTCTGCATCCGAATCAACTGCGAGATGAAAAACTGCGTGACTAAAGTAGGCTGTTCAGCTTCCATAATTGCGCGTACTATGGCAACCCTTTGAGCTCCGGCATTCAATATTTCATCTAGGTTGTTGATATCAATTCCGCCGATCGCAAACCACGGAATCGGCGACTTAGTAGCAGCATACCGCACATAGTCCAAACCCGCCGCCTGTTTATCAGGTTTAGTAGGAGTGGAGTAAACCGGCCCAACTCCAATATAGTCTGCTCCCGCATCAACCGCTCGCTGCATTTCCTCGCCATTCGTAGTCGAACAACCGATGATCCGTCCCGGGCCGAGCAACTTGCGCGCTTCCGCCACAGGCCAATCTCCCTGTCCTAAGTGTACGCCGTCGGCATCCGCTGCAATCGCCAAATCCACGCGATCGTTGACAATCAGCAAAGCATCGTAGCGGTGACAAAGTTCGCAAAGCTTGCGCGCGTTATCCAGCTTTGCGCCGTCGTCTGAGCTTTTGTCGCGGTACTGCACCAAAGTCAGTCCGCCTTGCAAAGCAGCTTCCACGACTCCCATCAAGTTGTCTCTGGGCGAAGTTACAAGGTATAACTGCGATCGAAGTAACTGCTGGTAGCGCCGGTAAGCCAGCAAATCGCTTTCGAGAGTATAAACCCGATAGCGCATCTGCTTAAAAGCCGCGCCCATATTCCGATCGTAAATTTTGCCATACTCTTCCAGTACCCGCAGAGCTTCTTCCACCCGACAGAAATTCGCCTCCAGTAGCTGCTGAATGCTCGAACGCTGCTCTTCCTGCGGGTGAGTCAACTCCGTACCCGGATCAGCCGGCGTATCCCTAGCACTGCGAAGTTCTGCGACGTGCCAAGCAGCCAATTCTTGACGCAGTTGCTTGCACTCGCCAGCTAAATCGGCGCTGTTGAGACCAAACCTGCACCATTCTTCAATAATTCTCAACCCTTCGCGCGATCGATCTAAATTTGCATCTAAAATCCGGCAGAGGGCTGGCTGTGCCGGTAAAGTTCTGTTTTGTTTGTCGGTCATTCAGAACCACCCTAATTATAATTAATCTTACCAATCAACCCGCTACATTCTCCCACGCCGTGAAGATCGTAGCAAAGCGATCGGCCTAATTTTTACTTCAACCGATTTAATAGATATCTTGCTCTCGTCAAATTCACCCCCCTTAGTCCCCCCTTATTAAGGGGGGAAACAAGAATAATCTTGCCCCCTCCCCTTACTAAGGGGAGGGTTGGGGTGGGGTGCATTGTATTTTTGCAAGAGTTCTAATTTAGACAAATTTTTAAGTTTTATTGAATTTGAGAAAAACGAAGCATAATAGATCAAACTTGATGAGAGTGAAATCGTTAAGCTGCATACCACACTTGGGAGGAGAGCCGTGAGGTTAGCAGAACAACACAAAAGATTAAGGGAGAACAACCCAAGCAAGCGGGCGTCTTTAAACTTCGATCACGAAAACCCGACACGAAACACCGGAGGCGAAACTCGGATCACAGATAAGTTGCGTTTTTTTATGCTGATTTACTTACAACAGACCTGGTGCAAAGAAAATCGATCGCAAAAATCTTGTTTGAGTTCTTGCCTTTTGCTCGTTTTTGCCAGCACCGCCCTTTGCAACCATCAACCGTCAGTTATCGCTGCCGGGATACCGGGAGTGCAGCTACATTCTCAGACGCCGCAGAGCGACATCAACATACTGTACGTCAGCTCGATCGGCGGCAGCGACACGGGGGGCAACGGCAGCGATCAAGCTCCGTTTAAAACCCTTACCTACGCCTTAAGCGTGGCCCCGCCCAAAACAGCGATTTTGCTAGCGCCCGGTACTTACAGCGAGCAAACCGGCGAAAAATTTCCATTAATGCTCAGGCCAAGCGTGACAGTTCAGGGAAATCCCAACACTCGCGGTCAGAATATTGTCATCAAAGGCGGAGGATACTTTATCAGTCCGACTTCGGCGGGTCAAAATATTGCGATTTTAGGCGCAGATGGGGCGGGACTCAGCGGGGTGACGGTGACGAATACCAACTATCGGGGTTACGCTTTGTGGATCGAATCGAGTTCTCCGACGGTTGTCAACAATACTTTTTCTGGCAGCACTCACGACGGCATTTCGGTAGTGGGTACTTCCAGGCCAACGATTGGCGGGAATGTTTTCTCGAAAAATGGAGCTAACGGCATTACGATTTTTGGGAGTTCCCAGCCGGAAGTTCGAGATAATGTGTTTGAAAACACGGGATTTGGAGTGAATGTAGCGCAGAACGCTTCGCCTCTGCTCATCGGCAACAAAATTACTCGCAATAAGGATGGCGTGGTGGTGCAAGCTGATGCTAGGCCTGTGCTGCGTAACAATTATATCGAGAGTAATCGGCGGGACGGAATTGTGGCGATATCGAGATCTCTGCCGGATTTGGGAACCGCTGCCGAACCGGGGGGCAATGTCATTCGCAACAACGGTCAGTACGATGTGAACAATGCGGCAAAAGGTCAAGTAATCCCAGCTTACGGCAATCAATTGTCGAGCAGCCGGACGACGGGTTCGGTTGATGTGGCGGGAACTTTTACCCCTGGGCCAATGGGGGGAAGTGCTTTGCAGCTAAGGGCCGATCGACCTCCCAGCATCGGTGGCCCAGACACTTCTCTCCCTGCTTACACTCCCGGACGGCTAAGCCCCAGAGTTGAAAGAGCGCCACTTCCCCCGCCTGCGCCCGTTTCAAGGCGACCGGTGCAAAATCGATCGACACCGCCAAGCGCTCAGTTGCAGCAAGAGCTTTCTGGGAGGAATGCCGCTGCTTCATCGGTAGCCCAAGGGGCGATCGCAATACCTGTACCCGATCCGAATTATCGATCGGTTTCGGAAATTTCGGTACAGCAACCAATTATTCCTCCCAATTTTGATAGTTCGATTTCGGTTTCTTCCGAGGGTAGATTGCCAGTTCCGGGCCGCAACATTCCGATCGGAAGGGGCGGCTATGTACCTGCTGCTTTAGGGGGGAATTCTTTGCCCGATGCCGCGGATAATTCACCGTCATTCGATCTACCGTCTGCTTTGGGTTTGCGCTATCGAGTTGTGGTGGATGCCAACAGTTGGGGCGATCGACAAAAAATGCAATCCCTCGTTCCCGGTGCTTTTCGCTCTTTTTCCAGCGGACGACCCGTGATGCAAGCCGGTGCTTTTCGGGAACGCGAAAAAGCTGAGGAATTGCTACAAATGCTCAACGCTAACGGTTTGAATGCTCGAATTGAGGAGATTAAATAGTTATTGGAAATTGGGCATTGGGCATTGGGCATTGGGCATTGGGCATTGGGAATATCTTTTCCGGCTAAGCTGTTCGGCATTTAAAGGAGCTTAACCAATAACCAATAACCAATAACCAATAACCCACAACAAAATTTTAGGGCCTAGCATATCGGATGCCAGACCCTAAAAAGTTTGTAAATTCAGTTGATTCAAGTGGGTTTTTAGCTCTGCTGAGTTTCAGCAAACTACAACTAAGGTGGACTTTTTTGCAACTACTCTGCAGACGAGCTAGCTATCAGCGGAGTCTATTCAGACTTCTGTGTTTGACTGTGCGATCGCAACTTTTGATTCATGCAATAGCCTCAAGCTATCTAACAAATACCGAGCGCAATGTCAACCTTTCTTTGCTAATAAGCTACACGGTTCAGGCGTTGCCTGCGGACTAGAGCCGAGCGGGACAAATACTCTAATTCCAAATTTTTTATCCAAGTTTTTTGTGCTTCTTGGTTTTGCCCCTCATGTTTTTAAGTTAACACCAACTCCGCACATAAAAACACTTTGTTTACCAAACTTGACACTTTTTGACCTGCAGAAATACTCCCGAAATCAATTATTAACAATTTGTAAAATTACAATGTCGCACAATGTGCAGTTGGTCAATAAAATCTAGGACTTAGGTAGAAACCGGGTTTTTTTACCAAAGTACGGCGTTACATCGACTATGCTAGGCCCTAAAATATTGAAGTTTTGAAGTAGCAAGCAGTCTTTGGCTGTTAACACCGAACAGTCATTAGTCAACAGTCAACAGTCAACAGTCAACAGTCAACGCAGCAGAGCTTCCCAAGTAGCGCGGCCGACAATGCCGTCTGCTGGCAGTTGATATTGTCGCTGAGCCGCCTTGACAGCAGCTTGAGTTTCCGGCCCAAACACGCCGTCAGCACTCACCCGCAAAAATCCCTTGGCCCGCAGCCGCTCTTGCAAATCTCTGACTGCCGCCCCCCGCATTCGTCTTCTTAAAACGGGAAAATTGGTTGACTGCGCTTGGGGGTTAATCTCTGAGTTGTTGGCAGTTACAGGAGCGTTGGCTATGGGGTTTTCGATCGCGCTCGGAGCTGCAGGAAACAGCCGGTTCCAAGTATCTTGACCGACTATGGCGTCGGGAGGCAGGCCTGCTGCTTCCTGGAACTGAGACACAGCTCTAGCGGTGCTTTGTGAGAAAATCCCGTCTACAGTGCCAGTGTAAAAGCCCAATAATTTAAGAGCAGCTTGGAGTTCGATCACTTCCGAGCCGCGGCTGCCCAATTTGATTGCGGGGCGGACGATCGCACCTGTTTGAGCGATCGGGCTGTTGCTGTTACTCTGTTCGGAGGTAGGTAGCTGTGCGACAGCAGGAGTAGGGGCGATCGAGCCTATTGCCAATAAACCGCACAAACTCCAGCCGAAGAGCAAACTCGGAACCTCGCGGGCTTCATTCCAGCTTGCTGTCAAGTTTTGGGACATTGGGAATTCGACCTCTGCAAAACTGGTAGCGATCGTACATCAAATCTGGAAAAAATTGGGAATTTCGGCCACGAGCAATCTACGGGATTTAACCGATGGATGTTAAGCCAACAAGTCAAGCGTGAAGTTCGGCAACGCATTGGCAAGGGAGAATTTAACGGATGGATGTTAAGCCAACAAGTCAAGCGTGAAGATTTTTCCCACTCTCCCCCTCTCCCACTCTCCCACTCTCCCCTTCCCTTTCCTAAAAATAATTTATCCCCTGAAATAGCTGCAATTGGCAAAAAAACTGCTAGATTGCCCTACAGAAAACATTGAACCGCGTTCATTGGGCCCCAGCAACACCATGTCCGAATCCACCCCCACCAGAATTGCCAGCCAAATAGACATCGGCAACGTCAACATCGGGAACTTCCAAGTCGGCAGCATCAGCGGCACTAAATACAACGATTTTAACGCCAACGGCCTCCCTGATCCCGGAGAAGTCCCCATTCCCAACTGGCAAATCTACCTCGACCTCAACAACAACGGCCAGCCAGAATTTAACGAACCTTCCACCGTCACAAACGCTCAAGGCAACTACATCTTCGCGAACCTGCCACCGGGCACTTACCAAGTTAGGGAAGTCCAGCAGCCGAACTTTCGCCAAACTACCCCAAATCCCGCACCCATCACAATTACCAGCGGCACAAACGCTGGCAATATCAATTTTGGCAACAACTTTAACGCAGGGACGATCGCAGGCACAAAATTCAACGACATCAACAACAACAGCAACCGAGATCCCGGAGAACAAGGGCTAGCTAACTGGCAAATTTACCTCGACCTCAACCGCAATAACAGGCTCGACGGCGGCGAACCTTTTACTTTGACAAACGTTGAAGGCAATTACGCTTTTGTCAATATTCCTGCAGATACATATTTGGTGAGAGAAGTCCAGCAACCGGGTTTTCTCCAAACCACGCCTGACCCCGGCCCGGTTAACGTTACTTCCAACGCCACTGTCAACAACATCAATTTTGGCAATGTCTTTTTTGTCGGCAGCATCAGCGGTCTCAAATACAACGACCTCAATGCCAATAGCGTCCGAGATGCGACAGACCCCCCTCTGCCCAACTGGCCAATTTACATCGACCTCAACGGCAACAGCAGCTTTGATCCGGGCGAACCCAATACCATCACAAACCCGCAAGGCAACTACACTTTTGCCAATGTTTCTCCCGGCCGATATTTGGTGAGGGAAGTTCAGCAACCCGGATGGGTACAGACTACGCCAAATCCAGGCCCGATCGACATCACCGGCAATACCAACGTTGTTGGCGTCAATTTCGGCAACAATTTTCCTACTGGCAGCATCAGCGGCTTCAAGTTCAACGACCTCAACGCTAACGGTATCAACGAACCGACGGAACCGAGAGTTGCCAACTGGCCGATTTACCTTGATTTCAACAACAACGGCAGTTTAGATCCGGGCGAACCTTCGACTTTAACCAACCCCGAAGGTAATTTCTCTTTTATCAATTTGCCTCAAGGGACCTATGTGGTCAGGGAAGTCCCGCAGCCCGGTTTTCGACAAACCACACCAAATCCGACTCCAATCACCGTGGGCAACGGCACAAATGCCACTAATCTCAGCTTTGGTAACGTGTTGGTGACAGGCACCATCAGCGGTGTGAAATTTAACGATTTTAACGCCAACGGCCGCCTAGATCCGGGCGAACCGCCGATCGCCAATACTCAAATTTACATCGACCTCAACAACAACAGCAGTTTAGATCCAGGCGAAGCGAGTACCTTAAGCGACGTTCAGGGCAATTACAGTTTCCGTAACGTTCCGGTAGGTAGTTATGTTGTCCGCGAAGTTCCGCCGGCCGGTTTCATTCAAACGACTCCGCCTGCGCTAGTTGTTGTCTCGGCAGATATTCGGGCTAGCCAAATCGATGTGGTGACGGGAGATGTGGTGACGGGGGAGGCTGAGGGTAGGGTGGCTAAATCCTTGAATCGCGACCCGCTGACGAATGCCAGCAGCTATGCGGCCGAACCTGCAGCCAATAATATTGGGGCAGATATCTTGCCTTTGAGTTCGGATGGTGAGACTTATCGAATTAGTGATTTGTTGGTCGATCGACCTATTGCGAATTTAGGCAATATTCCTAACTTTGGGCAAGAGAATGTCGGTATGGGTTATAATGCACAATTCGGTGAAATTGTCAACAAAAATGAATTAATTAAAGGGGCGATCGGGCACTTGGTCAGCACTGTGGCTGCGAGAGATTTCTCGATTATGTAGGGTGACACAAAGCTCGATCGCCCGGAATCTCAAACCGCAGATAAAAATCAGGAAGAGGTTAAAGGGCGATCGCGTGATACCCTATTGTTGGCAACCTCCAACACTCAAGCCTAAGTTCCGGCAAATCCGAAGCTGGCTTGTATATTGGGTGCAAGATTCAGAGGCAGTAGCATCTCTGTGAGTGAGAAACTATCAGGTAATTCCCCCAAACCCGATCGGCGTATTTCCAGACAAAGCAAGTCATATCAAGTCCGGTAGCTTGATCGGTGCTGCTTCTCTGTCCTTGGCAATCCCAGACGATGCGATCGTCAAGCACAGCGAACCAGGACAAACAAGAACGATGCCGCCGGACTCGATCTCAGGGGGGAGAAGTCAGTCTTAGGCTTTTGAAAGCTCGAAACAGCAAGTATGTACGGACAGAGAAGGCGTGCAAATCGTGAAGATGTTGCCCTCAAATTGCCAGGGTTCTTCAAAACCTGATATACTTGCCAGCGACAAAGCTTGAGGCATTGTTGTGTGAGATGGGAACATTACCTCAAGTGCAGACGTATGTAAAATCGAGTAGCGGTTGTCAGCTATTAGTAAAAACTACTCAGCAAGTTACAACCCATACAGTAGTCTGTAATTTACGTGGATTTAGGTGTGAAGGAGAGAAATCATGACAGATAACGAAGAACGCTTTTCCCAGCAATTACAGCCAGTTGTGGTTGGGAATGCTGGCCCGGCAATTTTAGGGATCAAGTTCAATGACTTGAACGGGGATGGGATCAGACAGGCAAATGAATCATGGACGAGCCCACTACCACCTATCACCATCCTCCTGGAACCAGCAAACAGCAGCAACGGTGTATTTGATGCTGGTACTGGCGAAGTCTCAACCACAACGGACGCTAACGGCGCGTTCTCATTCATAAATCTTATCCCTGGCAACTACGTACTCACGGAAACCGCAGTACCTCCTGGTTTCCGGGCTACCACTCCCAACCCCCTCGCAGTCACTGTCGGCAACACAAATGCTAACGTTTTCTTTGGCAACACCGCAGTTACAGGCAGCCGAATCGTTGGATGCAAATACCTAGACATAGATGCCGACGGCTTCCGAGATGGAAATGAACCGGGCATTAAAAATGTCAGGATCTATATTGATTCAAATGGCAACGGTCAACGCGACGCAGGGGAACAGAATACTTTAACAGACAAAAATGGTGCATGGTCGTTCAACGTAGCACCCGGAACCTACAAGATTCGGGAAGAACGGATCAGACGACAGATTAATTCTGTTACCGGACTAGAAATTAATGCTACGGACGCAGAACCCTTAGAAACACAAGATTTTCCCCAAAGCACTCCCCCCGGCAACGTTCCCGTACTGGACGTGACGGTAGCAGCAGGTCAAACCTTTGCCTGCGCTCAAGTTGGCGATACTCCGCTCTATCAAATTGAAGTTAACAAATTTCGAGACATAGACCGCAGCGGCACGCGAAATGTGGTTAATGGAGTCTTGGAACCCCCCATTGCCCGAGTACCGTTTATTTTAGATGTGAACGGGAACGGTCGCTGGGATGGAGCTGGCTCCGAACCGATAGCCATCACAGATGCGAACGGAGTAGTTACCTTCAAGGATTTGCGAGCTGGCGATTACAGAGTGTTGGAAATTTTTCCCAGTGTACTGCCTGCAGAAGTAGGTGGCGGTGCCCCAGGAAACCTCAATGCTCCAGTAGCAACCACTCAAAACCCCGCTCTAGTTTCGGCACCAGGGCCGCAGGCACGATTCCAGGGTACCATCAGCAAAGAGCAACCGCTGCTAGTAGCAGACTCAACCTACACGCTGAAACCAAACGACCCTAAATTCGTAGACTCCAACCGCGACGGCGTTCAACAACCAGGTGAAAGATCGATCGCCACCACTGGTGAGCGGCCGATTTTTGCAGCACCAGTTACAACTTTACCAGCCACCAACCCCCAACCATCACTTACCTTTTCTCCGGTTGGAGCTACTCAGGGTATTGGCAGTAATGCCGGTGTGGGCAACACTCTACCAATCATCAATGTCTTCAAATACAACGACTTGAATGCCAACGGTCGCTTTGAACCAAATCAGGGTGAAGCGCCAATTAGTGGTATCACCGTCTTCCTCGACACCAACAATGATGGCACTCCCAACACTGGAGAACAGCAACTGATCACAAATGACCAGGGAAGAGCTGCCTTTACCAACTTGGCACCGGGCAACTATGTCGTCCGAGAAGTGGTACCGCCGAATTTCTCCCCTTCTACTGCTGATCGCGTCGATGTTACCCTCAATCTTCAGGACGCCAACGTTACCTTTGCCAACACACCTAACAGCAATATCACCGGGTGTAAGTTTGAGGACTTCAACCTGAACGGTTATCGAGATGGAAATGAGCCCGCTATTCCTGGTGTCACCATTTTTATCGATAGCAATGGTGACGGTCAGTTGCAAGCAAATGAACCCACCACTATTACCGATCAGTTTGGTACTTTTGCATTCAACAATTTGCGCCCCGGCAATTACAGCATTCGAGAAGTAACGCCTCCTGGTTACTTCCAAACGACTCAACCAGTAGATGTTGTTCTGGGTGCGAATCAAACCTTTACTTGCGCTTTGGTGGGTAACTCTCGCCGCTATGACCTCTTGGTTCCTAAATTCCGAGATGACAACCGCAACGGTATAAAAGACGGAAGCGAACCTCCCCTTGCCGATGTGCCTTTCACTTTGGATTTCAACGGCAACGGCCGCTACGATGCTGCAACAGAACCGCTGGTCAGAACTGATGCTGCTGGGATTGCTCGGTTTAATAATTTGGCGCCAGCCACTTACTCGGTTTTGGAAGTCTTCGATACTCCGGGCGTTCCCAACAATTTCCCGATCCGAACTGGGCCCAACCCGGTTAGCTTTGACGTGCCGGGCCCTAACACAGTGCCTACTGCGGTGGCACCGACGCCAACAGCGACAACCGATCCGTTGACTGGCGGCACGGGTGTGGTAACTGGTTCTAGCATCCCCGATCCTCTGAATAACCCCGATCGTTCAGCGGCGGCTCTCGTACAGGACAACAGCTTGCTTGCACCTCAGAGTGCAGGTATTAGCAGCTTTGTTCCTGACCCCAACCTCGAACGCGAGGTGAAGTCGCTGGTTCTATCGTTTTTAAAAAGGAACGGTCTAGAGGAATTACCGTTAACTCCTCCAAATCCTCTAACTCCTCAGAAGGCTGAGGGTGCGTGGTTTTAATGTTAAGTTGGGTTTCTAGTTCGAGACTCAGCAATTAACAGTTAAGTTGTTGAAAAAGCACGTCAAATGATGTTTTGGCGTGCTTTTTGCTGTTGTGATAATAATTAGAGGCTCGCGGGCCGATTTATGGATTTCTTGAATTACCGGAAATATTTTTCGTGAAACCCGCCTCTACAACAAATATATCCCGATGCTCGTAGGGGCGCGTTTTACCGACAATCTTTGAGGAAAACTCACAATTTATATAAATCCGCCCGCCACAATCATGGGCTCGGCTGACGGGTTTATTTATCTCTTTAATTACTGTCTTTAGTCGTAGAGCGCGATCGGCAAAAAGAGCGATTCCCTAGTGACAGAAAACCTTTATTTATAGAGGTAGAACTTAGAGGAATTTTTTATGCCAACCGAACAGAAGATTAATCCGGCTCAACATCAAGAACAACAACCCGGTATTGAATCTCAAATGACTCCGCAACCTCAATCCTTCGCGGAGGGATATCGTGGTAGCGACAAATTGCGGGACAAAGTAGCCTTAATTACTGGCGGAGACAGCGGTATCGGGCGTGCGGTGGCCATCGCCTTTGCCAAGGAAGGCGCTAACGTGGTCATCAGCTATCTTAACGAAGATGATGATGCTAAAAAGACCAAAGAGGCGATCGAAAAACAAGGCCGGCGCTGTATTGCGATCGCTGGCGACATCGGCGATGAAAGCGTCTGCCAAAACCTTGTAGAACAAACAGTTAAAGAATTCGGCCGCCTCGACATCCTCGTCAACAACGCCGCCGAACAGCATCCCCAAGAAAGCATTGAAGACATCACCGCCGAACAATTAGAGCGCACCTTCCGCACCAACATTTTCTCAATGTTTTACCTCACAAAAGCCGCTCTCAAACACCTCAAAGAAGGAAGTACCATCATCAACACTACCTCTGTCACCGCCTACAAAGGCAATCAACAATTGCTAGATTACTCCTCCACAAAAGGAGCAATTGTTGCCTTTACTCGCTCCTTGTCTCAAAGTTTAGCTGAGAAAGGAATTCGCGTCAACGGAGTCGCCCCCGGCCCGATTTGGACGCCTCTAATTCCTGCAACTTTCTCTGAAGAAAAAGTGGAAAAATTTGGTGCAGACACGGCTTTGGGACGCGCCGGTCAACCCGATGAAGTTGCCCCCAGTTACGTATTTTTAGCTTCAAAAGATTCGTCTTACATGACTGGTCAAATTTTGCATCCCAACGGCGGTTCTGTGATTAACGGATAGATTTGGCGCGAGTTAATATATAAATAACCGCATTTTGTGGGGGCGACTTTCACCCACAATCTCTGACTATAACTCACAATCTAAATAAACCCGCCCCCACAACCGCGTTACCTAGGGCGGGTTTATTCATTTTTTTAGTTAACTCAAATCCGGTAGCATCGTCGGGCGTATAATCTGCGTTAATCTGTGTTGATCTGCCCTTATCTGCGGTTTAAAAAAGATAATTTGTTAACCGCAGATGACAAAGGATTGACGCTGATTCACGCAGAGGTCGAGAATAGATAGATGAATAATTCCGATGCTAACAGATTTGATATAGCCTTTCTCAGAAAGATGAGGTACTCATGGGCATAGGGCATAGGGCATAGGGCATAGGGCATAGGGCATAGGGCATACCTCACTTTTTTGAGAACCGCTATATTAGTTTTTGAACATTGGTGAGTTTACACAAAACAGTAATCCCGCCACCTTGGTAGCGGGATTGATAGGTTGCAGTTTAGCTAGTTTTGAGCTCGCCTAGAGCTACAATTAGCTCGCTGCTGAATTAGCTCAAGTTAGCCATTTCTTGCTGGATGGTGCTTTTGGCTGCTTTGAATTGAGTAGCCATTTGTTCCATTTGTGCTTCGCTAAAGTTGCGGCGAATTTGAGGGAACATATCGTTTTCTTCTTCTTTTACGTGATCCTGAACCGCTGTTTTGAGCAGTTTGATTTGGGCTTTGAAATCAGAAGAACTGGGGTTCATTGACTTAATCTTGGCGAGCATTTGCTTCATTTCTGCTTGCTCGTCGTACAGCTCTTGAGTGTTGCTGTAGTAGGTACGAATTGCTGGGTAAACAATTTGTTCTTCTGCTTCTGCGTGGACGCTTAAATCTTTGTACAACTGACCGAAGAATTCTTGCAGTTTTTTCGGGTCGTCGGTTTTTTCGATTTCCATAAATAGGGTATCGGCTTTGCGGTGATCCATGGTGATGATTTCGGTGATGTTCATCTCATCTTTGGTTCGGGTAACTGCACCGCCGATGATGCCAGTCATGGCTGCCATTGCATCTTGTACGCGAGCCCAAACGCCTTGGTCGGGGTCTTTGCCGGTCAGTTCGCGCACGCCTAAAATTTCGAGAACTCCTTTGAGTTGTTCTTGGTGAGCGCGGTTCTCAAAGTTAACTGTATTTAGCGGGGTAATGGCGGCTTCAATGTCGGCGCCGACTACTTGGGCGGCTTTGTGAATTAACAAGCCGGCCATTGTTTGTTTGTGTTTGAGCAGTTCGTGCTGAGCGACTTTTTCAAACATGGTCAGTTCAGAACCTTTCATGAGTTTCTGAACTTCTTCAATCATTTTTGTGCTGGTTTCTTTGGGCTCGGCTTGAATGCCGTATTGCACGATCGTAGTTTCTAATACGCCCAAGTTTTTGCGATCGTCTTCGAGCATATCCCGGAAGCGCTGGGCTAGTTCGGAGTCGTTGCAGGAATTGATGAACAATTGCTCGTTGGCGATCAACAGGTTTTGCAGCGCTTTCATGTCTGCTAATTTAGTTGCGATCGCTTGGCGCTTGGTATCTTCTAAGGTAGCTACCATCTGTCGTTTCTCCTCTCAATGTCTTTAGTGTTCTTACATCTCTTAATTTATTGATATATTCTGATAACATCCTCTTTCTCCCGACTGATTCATTAATATCCCGCGCAACCTATTGACTTTTGAGCAAAAAAAGGGTAAGTATTTGAGACTGCTTGAAAAAAAGCAAAAAGCAAAAAATAACTGATGAGTAAGGATTGATGGCAGATGAGTGATGCTTTCTGTATCAATTAATCCCGATCGCAGAGCTGGAAAGCGCTACCATAGTTGCAGCCGAAGTTAACTAAAGTTTAAGAATAACTAGCTTGTCTCAACTGCTCACTGCTTTAGAGTTCCCAGCCACTGTCTGGAAGCTGAATAATGGGTTAACGGTCATTCACCAGCGGATTTCGGCCACACCGGTGGTCGCGCTAGACGTATGGGTGAGGGCTGGCGCTACGCTAGAGCCGGATTCTTGGTCGGGAATGGCTCATTTTCTAGAACACATGATATTTAAAGGGACGGATTCGATCGCCCCTGGAGAATTTGACCAGGTAATCGAAAATCGCGGCGGTGTCGCCAATGCAGCTACAAGTCACGACTACGCCCATTTTTTCGTCAACGCTGCGGCCGATTATTTAGCAGAAACAGCGCAGCCGCTGGCAGAATTGCTACTGCGCGCTTCAATTCCCGATCAGGAATTCGATCGCGAGCGAGATGTGGTGCTAGAAGAAATCCGCCAAGCTCAAGACAATCCCGATTGGCTGGGTTTCCAAGCCATGATGGAAACAGTTTACCAGCGGCATCCCTACAGGCGATCGGTACTCGGCACGGAAGAGCTGCTGATGTCGCGAACTCCCCACGAAATGCGCTGTTTTCACAGATCGCACTATCAGCCGGAAAATATGACTGTGGTGGTAGTCGGGGGAATTGATGAACAACAGGCCAGAGATGTTACGGAGAAAGCATTCGAGCAGTTTTCGGATCGGTGGGATTGTCCCAAATTAACCGCTGAGGCGGAACCGCCACTGATAGAAATTCGCCGTCAGGAACTCGGCCTCCCGCGATTGGAACAAGCGCGGCTAATGATGGCCTGGACAGGCCCGGGAGTTGAACACTTGCAAAGTGCTTGCGGCTTGGATTTGCTGTCGGTGTTGCTCGCAGACGGGCGGACTTCGCGTTTAGTCAGGGAACTGCGGGAAGAATTACAATTGGTAGAGGCGATCGACAGCACTTTCTCGTTGCAACGGGAATCGAGTTTATTTACTATCACTGCAGTCTTGGAAGCGAAGGATGTCGAAGAGGTGGAATCTCGGATTTGCGATCGGCTTTGGGAATTGCAGTCTGAGCCAGTTTCCGAAGTAGAATTGCTCCGCTGTAAGCGTTTGCTGTGCAACGATTTTGCTTTCTCGCTCGAAACGCCGGGACAGCTAGCGGGTCTTTACGGATATTACAATACGATCGCCAGTGCCGAATTAGCGCTTAGCTATCCCACGAGGATTAAAGCATTTGGGCCCTTAGACCTTCAGCGCCTAGCTCAACAATATCTCTCTCCCCGACGCTATACAGCCGTGGTACTCAAACCAATCTAATAACGGTTGACGGTTGACGGTTGACGGTTGACGGTTAATTGAAACAAGGTAAAAGAAGACTTGCAACTAAAACAGCAAGAGCGATGGTTACATTAAGTCATGATCGTTTTAAGCATATGCCATACAAAGTAGATTTAGGTGGATTCCTAAATTTACCGGCTTAAATGTATCTGTTACTGTGGTCAACAATCAATAGCCAACAGTCAACAGTCAACAGCCAACAGTCAACAGTCAACAGTCAACAGTTAACAAAGAATTCAATGAACAATGAAATCCAGCGCACGGTTTTAGACAACGGTATTGTTGTCTTAGCAGCAGAAAATCCAGCAGCAGATATTATTGCAGCTAGGATATTCCTGCGGGCCGGCAGTCGCTACGTGCAGCCGGAACAAGCAGGATTGTGTCACTTGCTGTCGGCGGTAATGACTAAGGGAACCGATCGACTGTCTTCGCTGGAAATTGCCGAGCGTGTAGAATCGGTGGGAGCGAGGTTGAGTGCCGACTCTACTACAGACTATTTTTTAGTGAGTTTGAAGACGGTTTCTGCGGATTTTGAGGAGATTTTGGAGTTGGCGGCGCAATTGACGCGATCGCCCACTTTCCCGGAAGCTGAAGTCGAACTTGAACGCCGCATTGCCATATCAGCAATTCGATCGCAGCAAGAACAGCCGTTTGCGATCGCCTTCGAGCAATTGCGGCACTCGATGTATCAGGAACACCCCTATGCTTTCTCTCCCTTGGGCACGGAAGCTACGATGTCAAAGCTCACCAGAAACGATCTCGAACAGTTCCACAAAACCTATTTCCGTCCCGATAATGTAGTTATTTCTGTAGCCGGCAGAATCTCGACCGAAGATGCGATCGCCCTGATCGAGCGAACTTTTGGGGACTGGAAAGCGCCTTTAACACCCCTGCCAACTTTAACCGTCCCCCCCCTGTCACCCTCCCCTCAATCGGTCGTTACGGCGCAAGATACGCAGCAATCAGTGATTATGCTGGGCTACCTCGCACCCTCTGTCAGAAATCCCGATTACGCAGCGATTAAGTTGCTGAATACTTATTTGGGTAACGGTTTGTCGAGCCGGTTGTTTGTGGAATTGCGGGAAAAGCGGGGCTTGGCTTACGACGTTTCCGCGCTGTACGCGACGCGCTTGGACACGGCTCAGTTTGTCGTGTACATGGGTACGGCGCCGGAAAATACGGCGACTGCTTTTGAGGGATTGCGCGCAGAAGTCGATCGACTCGCCAACATCCCACTAAGCGAGGAAGAATTGCAAGCTTGCAAGAATAAAATGCTCGGTCAATATGCTTTAGGAAAACAAACTAATTCGCAAATTGCCCAAGTTTTAGGTTGGTACGAAATTTTGGGATTGGGAATTAAATTTGACCAGCAGTTTCAAGAAGAAATTGCACAGGTGAGATCTTTAGAAGCGCGGGATGCTGCTAAGAAATACTTCATCGAACCGTATATTTCTTTGGTGGGCCCGGAGGCGGCGATTACAGAGTTAGGTGTAGTGGCTGTTTGTTAAGTAGGAAATTGGCGATCGAACTTTTCACAAGTTCGATCTGTTTAGTCAATAAGCACGCATAGAGGCTGGTGTGCTTCTCAGACACTGGCAGCAAGCTGAAACTCTCGTAATGCCTCATGTATAGAGGAGTAATGTTATGGATGAAGCCAAAAAGAAGCGTCTAGAAGATCAAGGATGGAAGATTGGCTCAACCTCGGAATTCTTAGAACTTTCACGAGAGGAATCGATCCTAATTGACATTAAGTTAGCGCTCAGTCTTAATCTCAAAGAACGTCGGCAAAAATTGATGACACAGGCAGAGTTAGTTGAGAAAATCAACTCCAGCCAACCTCGTGTTGGCAAAGCTGAAAATGGCGAAGATTCGGTTTCCATTGAGCTGTTAATACGTGCAATGCTGGCAACAGGTGCAATCCCTCAAGATATAGGGCAAATTATTTCTCAAGCAGGATAGAAAGAGCGATAACTTACCCACAATACTATGCACCACCACTTAAAACGCACCGCTATGCTGAGTTCTGGGTTTTGTTATTGTTCTCTATATATTGGCGTAAAACGTTATTAATTAGAGTTTTATACTGTTCTCCTTGAGCCTCAAACCACTGCTTTACATCTGGATCGATCTGAACTAAGTTGTGTGCTCTATCGGCTGGAATACGTAAAGTCGCTCGTTCAAAAAACTCATCGGTCAGCGGTGGAATATCTGAGTAGTCGATATTCTCTTCTGACCTTGACTCTAAGGCGGCCCAGTTAGTACCAGAGGTACTGTTCAAATTGTTTCTGTTCATGACGGTTGGCTCTTCGCGCTGAAATAATTCGGATTACATTTTTTTGACCTTCTGTCCAGACTACTACCGCTATTCCAGAACCGAGAGAACCGCTCCCGAACCAGCGATATTCGCCATAATCAAAACTATTGTCTAGCTCAATCAGCATTTCACCATCAAACATCGTGGGAACATCGGCAAAATCAATCTGATGTTTACGGATGTTTTCAAGGTTTTTCGCTTCGTCCCACTCAAATTGCATGAAGGATTAGGATATGCGAGATTAAACTATCTTCATTCATTATCGCGCATTTGGCCCAACAGGTTTTATGCTGCACTCGAGATCGATGTTGGGATCGAAACTCGATCGCCCGCAAGCATTAAACACCAGAAAAAACTTAGTCAGACTTCTCTTGAACCTTTTGTGTTCCCGATCGGTCTAAATTGAACAGACGCCCGATCGGTCTAATTTATATGTACTTAGTAAAGCATTTTCAGATTAAAAAAGAGCTGACTCCGTGGCTTAGCGGACTCCTCGCCACTTCCCTGCTTGCAGGAGTAGGCTACACAGCTTACAGCCAACTCACAGTCAAATCCAGCCGCGAAACCAGACGCAAGGAAAAAACCGTTGCTGTCCAAAGGCTGAACTTGCCGATTACAATTTCGGCAAACGGCACAATAGTGCCCGAACGTTCCGTTAACGTTAGCCCCAAAACTTCAGGAATGCTCAAAAGTTTGCTTGTCAATGAAGGAGATAGGGTTGAACAAGGGCAGATTCTCGCCTACATGGACGACTCCAACCTCCAAGGGCAACTTACCCAAACTCGCGGACAACTCGCAGCCGCGGAAGCAAACCTGCAAAAATTGCTCAACGGCACTCGATCGCAGGACATTGCTGTGGCTAAGGCAGTGTTAGCAGAACAACAGGCAAGTCTGGAAAAATTGCTCAACGGTAATCGAACCCAAGACATTGCTGTAGCTGAGGCACAACTAGCTGAACAACAGGCAAATTTACAAAAATTGCTCAACGGCAATCGAAGCCAGGATATTGCCGTAGCGGAGGCACAACTAGCTGAACAACAGGCAAATTTACAAAAATTGCTCAAGGGCAATCGCCCTGAAGACATCGCCCAAGCAATCGCCAAACTCAGAGATGCCGAATACGCCAAAAACCAAGCAGAGGAAGACTTTCAGAGAAATCAGGAACTCTACAATGCCGGAGCCATTGCTTTGCAAATTGTCAACAACTCCCGCACCGAGCGAGATCGAGCTCAAACGCAAGTCAGGCAAGCCGAACAAGCTGTAGCTTTGCTGCAAGCGGGTGCTCGCCCCGAAGAAATCGCTTCGGCGCGGGCTGCTGTGGAGCAAAAACGGCAAGCTTTGACGCTGGCGCGATCGGGCGCACGCCCGGAAGACATCGCAGCAGGGCGGGCCGCTGTGGAGCAAAAACGGCAAGCTTTGGCCCTGGCGCGATCGGGCGCACGCCCGGAAGACATCGCTGCGGGGCAGGCCGCCGTCGAGCAAAAACAACAAGCTTTGGCGCTGCTAGAAGCTGGTTCTCGCCCGGAAGACATCGCCCAAGCCCGCGCCCAAGTTCTCGCCGCTAGAGGCAGCCTGCAAAGCGTTCAAGCGCTGATCGACGACACTGTGCTGCGGGCTCCTTTCACCGGCACTGTCACCCGCAAGTACGCCGATCCGGGCGCTTTTGTGACTCCCACTACGGCAGGTAGTGCGGTTTCTTCGGCGACTTCTTCTTCGATTTTGTCCTTAGCTTCAAAAAATCAATTAGTAGCAAACGTAGCAGAAACTAATATTTCTCAGATTAAGATCGGCCAGGCTGCGTCTATTCAAGCTGATGCTTTTGCGGGAAAGACTTTTGCAGGTAAAATCACTCAAATTTCGCCTCAGTCGATCGTCCAGCAAAATGTGACAAGTTTTGAGGTAAAAGCGGCAATTATTAATGATGATAAACAAATGCTGCGATCGGGCATGAATGTGAATGTGGAATTTAAGGCCGGTGAACTTAAAAATGTTTTGGTAGTTCCGACTGCGGCAATTGTCCGCCAACAAAGGGAAACGGGGGTTTTTGTTCCCGGTGGAGAAGATGGCAAACCTGCTTTTATGCCGATTAAGACTGGTATGACGGTGGATGATAAGACGGAAGTGCGATCGGGTTTGAAAGGAAATGAAAAAGTGCTGCTTAGTTTCCCGCCCGGATTGCGGCCTAGATCCCAAAATCCATCGTCGGGCGGGATTCCGGGTTTGCAACCGGGTGGCGGAACGCGCTTGCGTTAGTAGTTAGTCCGCGCAGTCCGGGCTAGTTGGTTCGTCGCAGAGTCCGCTAGTTCGTCGCAGAGTCCGCCAGGGATTGAAATCCCTGTCTCATAGCGAAAGTCCTCTGAAAGAGGACTGAAGAGTTAGTTGATCTACATCAGTTTCAGACGAATTTTCAGTCGGTTTCAACCGACTTTAGCTATGAGACGGGGGTTTCAACCCCCGGCGGATCGTGCCACAAATCATATCGTTTCCGGCTGCATCATCAGACGAATTTTCAGTCGGTTTCAACCGACTTTAACTATGAGACGGGGGTTTCAACCCCGGCGGATCGTGCCACAAATCATATCGTTTCCGGCTGCATCATCAGACGAATTTTCAGTCGGTTTCAACCGACTTTAACTATGAGACGGGGGTTTCAATCCCCGGCGGGTTGTGCCACAAATCATATGGTTTCCGGTTGCATCGTCAGGTGATAAATTAGGGCCAATTTACGCATAATTCTTAGAAGTTGCCACCAAATAACAAATAACAAATAACAAATAACATGAAATTACAGACTCGCCCCCGTACCAACAAAATCTCTAATGTTCAACTCGCGTTCATGGCGACAGAGGCGCTGTGGAATAATAAGTTGCGTACCAGTTTAACTATGCTGGGCGTAATTATTGGGATATCTTCGGTAATTGCCATTACTTCGGTGGGACAGGGAGTACAAAAATCAACTGAAGAACAGTTAAAGGCTTTGGGTACAAATGTGCTGTTGGTTTTATCCGGCGCTTCGCGATCGGGCGGTGTCAGTCAGGGAAGCGGTTCTGCTACTACCCTTACTTGGGATGACGCTAGGGCGATCGGCAAACAAGCTCCCGCAGTTAAGGCGATTTCGGCTTATTTGCAGCGCCAAGTGCAAGTGGTTTATGGCGGACAAAATTCATTTACTTCGATTTTGGGAACGGATTTAAATTATCCAGATGTGAAGAACATTCAACCCCAAGAAGGACGGTTTTTTAACGAGGATGAATTGAATGCTGCTGAGCCAGTAGTTGTCCTCGGTTCTAAGGTGCGGGACGAACTTTTTGGAGCCGGAGTTAATGCGCTATCCTCCGATATTCGCATTCAGGGAAACCGCTACAAGGTCATTGGGGTGATGGAAAGCAAGGGGTCTGTAGGGGGAACCGATCAGGACGATCGAGTGTATATTCCCCTCAAAAATATGTCTTCGCGGATTGTGGGGAGAAATTCTTTAGCGGGGATTGCAATATCGGGTTTTTGGTTGGAAACTGCCGACGAATCGGATTTAGCGGATGCTCAATTTCAAGTGGAAAATATCATGCGCTTACGCCACAATATTTATCCGCCACAACCGGATGATTTTCGAGTTGTCAATCAAGCTGAGATAGTTAATACTTTCAGCAATGTGATAGGTTTATTTACGGTTATGGTGGGTGCGATAGCCGGAATTTCTTTGGTGGTTGGCGGCATCGGTATTGCTAATATTATGTTGGTGTCTGTTGTGGAACGCACTAAGGAAATCGGGATTCGCAAAGCGGTAGGCGCTACTAATGCAGCAATTCTAATTCAATTTATGGCGGAATCTATTTTAGTTTCCACGGTGGGGGGAACGGCGGGAATTGGGTTGGGAGTTGCGATCGCCTTTGGGGCCTCGACAGCGTTCAAATTTCCGTTTGTGGTTTCTGTATGGTCGATCGCAGCAGGTTTTGGGCTATCTTTTACTGTAGGCTTATTGGCTGGAGTGCTACCGGCTCGGAATGCGGCTCGCTTAGATCCGATCGCCGCTTTGCGGAATGATTGAAGTTAGTGACGTTCGCCCCAGTGAAATTGAACACTCTTGGACGCACGAGTGGTGTGAAACCGGGTTTGATGGACGATCGGACTTCGTTGTCGGCCACAGATTCGCTAACGCGACTTAGTAGACAAAAATCACGTCAAAAATGGCTGCCAACTAAGACAGGTAAAGGGTTTGAGCTTGAATTGGGCTCGATACAGAACTGACAAGGGTTTCAGCTTTGACGGGGCATCAAACTCTTTCCCTTACCTAGACACCTTTTCAGGTTCTTTAGGGGCTAGAAAATGTCTAAGTCTCATTAGAGCTAATATACGTTTCTTCAAATATAATAACCAAAACCCCTTATCCAACAGGCAATTTCCATGTTAGAAGCATTGGTATTGGCAACAGTATTTTGCGGATTTTTTGGTATCATCTTTAAAAAGAACCTGATCATGAAAATCGTCTGTATGGATGTCATGAGTACAGGGGTTATAGCCTATTACGTGGTGGTGGCATCGCGAGAAGGCTGGCTGACACCAATTATTTCAAAGGGGAAAAATGTCGCTTACGCCGATCCCGTTCCCCAGGCGGTCATCTTAACGGCGATCGTGATCGGCTTTTCGATTCAGGCTTTAATGCTGGTCAGTGTGATGAAGTTGGCACGAGATAATCCGACATTAGAAAGTAACGAAATCGAGATGAATAATACCCCATGAATACCCTGACGCTAGCCTGGATTGGACTCCCGTTTTTTGTCGGGTTTAGTATTTATTTGATTCCGAAGCTTGACAAGTATCTCGCAATATTCGGAGCGCTCGTCTCCGCTGCCTATGCGTTCCTGCTTTTTGCTATGCCGTCAGCGGTGACGCTGGAGTTACTGGATAATTTCAGTGTCACGTTGTTAGTCGATCGCTTGAGTGCCTATTTCATCTTAACCAATGCCTTAGTCACAGCAGCGGTGATTATCTACTGTTGGCCCACAGATAAGACGGCATTTTTTTATGCACAGATTCTGATGGTACACGGCAGCCTGAATGCGGCCTTTGCCTCTACGGACTTTATCAGTTTATATGTAGGGTTAGAGGTCAGCGGCATTGCGGCGTTTCTCTTGATTGCCTATCCTCGCACCGATCGATCGATTTGGGTGGCTTTGCGCTATCTATTTATTAGCAACACGGCAATGCTGTTTTATCTAGTCGGTGCCGTGCTGGTTTATAAGGCAAGTCATTCGTTTAGTTTTGCGGGCTTGGGTGCAGCGCCCCCAGAGGCGATCGCTCTGATCTTTATGGGACTCTTGGTTAAGGGAGGTGTGTTTGTATCGGGGTTATGGCTACCGTTAACTCACTCGGAATCAGAAACGCCAGTGTCGGCTTTGCTGTCAGGAATTGTCGTTAAAGCGGGGGTATATCCCCTCGTGCGCTGTGCGCTGATGGTGGAGGAGGTGGCACCCATCGTCCAAATCTTTGGCGTCGGGACGGCGCTGCTGGGCGTGTTCTATGCCGTTTTAGAAAAAGATAGCAAACGGATGTTGGCTTTTCACACGGTTTCGCAGTTGGGCTTTATCCTCGCTGCACCGTCTGTGGGTGGGTTTTATGCGCTGGCCCACGGTTTGGTCAAATCGTCGCTGTTTCTGATTGCAGGATCGTTACCGAGTCGCAATCTGAAAGAATTGAAACAGAAGCCGATCGATACCAAAATCTGGATTGCCTTAGTCATAGCTAGCTTATCAATCTCTGGCTTTCCCATGTTGGTTGGCTTTGGGGCAAAGACGTTAACGGTGAAGAATTTGGGTTCCTGGCAATCGATCGGGATGAATGTGGCAGCAGTCGGAACAGCAATCTCTTTTGCTAAATTCATCTTTCTACCCCGTGGCGGACAAACATCAGCCAAACCCGGTTTTTGGCCTGCGGTGTTGCTGTTGCTGGCTGGGTTGATTGCAGCCAATGCTTTTGATGTTCAGGCTTATACGCTGGAAAATATGCTTAAGGCGATCGCCATCATCGGCGTTGGTTGGTCAGCCTATTTTCTAATTTTTCAACGCACGGCAATCAAACTGCCACGTATGCTTGAACAATTCGATCATTTGGTCGGTTTTATGAGCTTGATTTCGCTCCTACTATTCTGGATGGCATTGCCAACATGATTGGACATCTAATATTAAGACTGACGATTTGGTTTCTACTCACTGCCGATTTTCGTTTGCCAAATATTGCGATCGGCATCATCATTGCTTTCCTGTTGCCGCGCAGCTACACACCCCCGGAACCTTTGAGGGAATGGTTGGGGGTGTTGGGTAAAATCTTCATGGCGATTCCGATAGCTTATTTAGAAGCATTTGAACTCATCTTCCGCCCCCATAGGCACGAAGATGTGATCATGGAAAAAGTGCCAAACCATCGATCGCCCTTGCTGATCTTCCTAGATGTCTTCCTGATCACTTTTACTCCTAAGACAATTGTTGTGAAATATCACGAAGAGGGTTTTTACGAAGTACACCGAGTGCGACGGACATCAAACACCTAGCTCAAGTTTGTTTCTGAATGATTTAACGGCTCTTGACGCAGAGTCAGAGAAAAGAAGAGAAGAGAGAAATGAATAATTCCGATTTAGCAATACTCCGGACAGTTTTTGAGACCGAGGCTGAAACCCTCATTCTACCGTTAGCATTTGACCTCACTGAGAAGGCTGAAACCCGCATTCTGCCGTTAGTGATTGAAAACTGTCCGGACTATTGATTTAGCTAAGTAAGAAAAATCAGGAGTGCACACAATTGAACAACTTGAACAACTTGATTCTAATTGCGATGATTCTGGCTCTGCTCATACCCATGTACGAAGTATGGAAAGATCATGATATCTGGCAGACAATGTTGGCCTTTGCAAGTATCTCGACCAAGACGGCAATTATCGCTCTTGTCATATCCGTCTGGCGCGATGATTGGATGATCGGTGTGGTGGCGGCGATTATCCTCAGTGTGGGTAATGCTGGATTGATGTTGTTGGCACATATAATCAAACGTATCAGTGAAGCATGATCGTAATAGATGTATTGAGCTATACCTGCATCGGTATAGGGATTTTTTTCTGGTTTTGGGGTACTTCTTACCTACTTGGGAAGCGATCGGTTTTGTATAAACTGCACAGTCTTTCGGTAGCAGATACGCTGGGTTCGATCGCGATCGTTGTCGGATTGCTGCTGCAAATACCCAATAAATGGCCCCTGCTAATTCTGGCGATCATTTGCTTAGCAATCTGGAACACCATGCTGGGATATGTGTTGGCCTATTGTTCCAAAACAGGGAGTAACTATGAACGATAATAGCTACATTTATGTCCTCGTCGCTCTGCTACCCTTAGCTGCTTGTATGGTGGTATTTCAGGTCAATCCATACCACGCATTGCTACTGCGGGGGGTATTGGGAGCGATCGCCGCCTTGGTATACGCGATTTTAGGCGCGGCGGATGTGGCATTGACCGAAGCCTTGATGGGTACTCTACTCGCGATTACACTTTATGCAGTGACGGTGCGTTCATCCCTCGTGCTGCGTCTGGGTGTAATCGAAGAGGGGACAGAGGGCGATGCTATACCAAACGACAAAACCGCAGGTCATTTTAAGCAACTGATAGATGACATCCGCACAGTTTTTCAGAAACGCCATATGCGCCTGGAACTCGTTCCCTATTCGACTACACAGGCATTGCAGCGGGCGCTGATGGAAAAAGAAGTTCATGCAGCTTGTTCCCCAGAAGACCAACTAGAACACAGCGGCGAAGCGCAACTTTATAACACCGCAATCAGAGTTCGGCGTGTCTACGAAATCATGCAAACCGAACTTTCATCACCAGGGACAACCCTAACCTATGTAAATACACCAGACGCAGAGGAAAAGCATTGATGAAGTGGGTTTACTTTTTATCAGGGATAGCGCTGTTTGTCAAAATGCTGCTAATCGCCAATCCAACAATGGACTTATCGCAGCAAAGTTCGATCGTCGAATTGGTTGTTCAAGATAGTGGAGTACCCAATGCGGTTTCCGGTATCATTTTGCGAAATCGGCTGTACGACACGATCTTTGAAGTCGTGGTATTTACGATCGCCATCTTGGGTGCAAGTTTTATGCTAGCCAATGAAAGTCCGTCCTGCGCCATATATCAGTTTACCGATCAACCATCGATTATTTTGGCGCGATTGGGAGCGACGATTGCGGCCTTGGTGGGTATCGAACTAGCAATTCGCGGGCATTTAAGTCCAGGCGGTGGTTTTGCGGCGGGTGTAGCGGGGGGAACTGCGATCGGCTTGGTGGCGATTACCTCATCACCGCAGTGGATGCAAGAAATCTACCAGCGCTGGCACGCCGCGACGTTGGAGAAGGTTTCGGTACTTGTTTTCATTGTATTGTCCGTTATCACTTTGTCAGGATATGAGTTACCGCACGGAGAGTTAGGCACACTTTTCAGCGGTGGCATTCTCCCCTTGCTCAATATCCTGGTTGCAGTCAAAGTCGCATTAGGATCGTGGGCGGTAATGTTGGTGTTTATTCGCTATCGCGGATTGCTATGATAAATATTCCGATCTCAAATCCATGGGCATCGAAATTATTCATCTCTCTCATTCTCTGACTCTGTGTCCTCTGTGTTCTCTGCGGTTTAATCATTCAGAAACAGCGGACGCAGAGAATGATTTCTTTGATTTTGATACGGAATTGGAACATCTGCAAATTTTAGATAGTGAATTAGTAATTGAATTGAATACCTTAGCAACTTGCTGTCTAATTTAGAATAACAAAGACTTTTTCATTTTAGGCGCGCTAAATACTGCCTTTATCTTGTATTTTCACCCTCAACTCTTATCATATATGTTTGGCGGTGAGATCTGATCTCAATTGGGAATAAACTGCGGGTAAATTATCCACCCATGTGTCACCTAAAAATGGCATTTCCATTTATTAACAATCCCCCATAGTGGTTCAAAGGTTTTTGCACGCTCGGTCGCCTAAAACCCATCCTAGAATACCTGGTTTAAAATGATCTACTCCTGTCCATAACCAGGTGCAAGTTTTTTTTGAGCCAAAAAATGTTTCTAATTCATCTAATTCTCCCACTTCGGGAGTTGTTTCTGCGTCATAAAAATCTGGCAAGAGTTTTCCTATTTGTTTGACCCAATTAATGATGGTCGTATGATGCACATTTTTGACATTTTTGACTCTCTCAATTGCTCGAAACCCATAACATTGACATACATTTTGAGACATTCACGTTTGACATCGGAAGAGTAACCTTTATGAGGTTGATAGCAATCTATAAATTGTCTGCCACAACCGACACAAATATAATTCTGTTTACCTTCTTTATGACCATTCTTAAGCTGTTGCGGCATTTAAATTGTCTGTTAAAAAACAATCAAACAATGAGTGGGGAGTAGGGGTTGGGCGTCCCGCCCGCCTCGAATATGCAATTTAAATGCGCGACAGCTTAAATGAAATTTTAATAAAATTGAAAAAAGTCAAAAGTAAGAAAGCTTTCAGTAAAAACAAGTTTTTTTACTTTTGGCTTTTGACTTTTGACTTTTAGCACATCGAGTATTCAACTCAAAACTCAAAACTCAAAACTCAAAACTTTTAAGGCGCTGCTGCCGCCCTGCGGTTGGCAACAATCAGATTAGCCTGATACTCTGCCGCTTTTTGCTGAGCCTTTTCATAGTTCGGGCTGGTTGACGGTACGGCTCTCATGAGCTTAACCGCTTGCTGCCACTCGCTTGCTACTGCGATCCACTCATCTTGAGACTGAGCCTTCTGGGCCGAAATTGCTGCCTTCTGAGCTGTGTTAACGGCTTCTCTCCAAGAGTCAGGCTTAGGCGCGGCGGCTTTTGGTGCAGGAGAGGCTGGATCTGGGCTTGCTGGCGCAGCAGCAGTGGGAGCGGGTTTTGGTGCAGGGGAGGCTGCCTGTGGGGTGCCCGGAGATGCGGCTGGAGAGGATGCAGGGGTTTTAGACGCAGGAGATGCGGGTTTCGGGGAAGGGGAAGCAGCTTCGGGGGCGATGGGTTCTGGGTTCGAGTCGCCGAAGGGGAAAGTTTTAGTAAAGAAAAGCCCTGCGATCACCGCCAGAGGTACTAAGATACCCACAGGTATTACCCATTTGGGAAATTGTTTTTTCGGAGGCGGGGCTTGATCTTCGTCTTCGTCTTCGTCTTCCTCGTCGTCATCTCGATCGAATTCTCCTTCTTGATAATAGTCTTCGCCTTCGGGCTCGACATCATCTAAACCTACAGAGTCGTCAGGCATTCCACTATCCAAGGGGTAAGGCATTGAATCCGCAGGCATCAGATCAATTTCATCTTCCCACGTAGGCGATCCCTCACCTGTTCGACGCCCGTAAACCTTTACAGTGTGAATTGATTCAAGTCCCAGCTTCGTCATGCCGGTGCGGATGAAATCGACCAATACCATTTGATCCGGTACTTTGTCTGCCTCCAGAATTATGTGGAGGCAGCCGTTGTCCCGCGTCACATCGGCGTTGATGCCTTTGGGTTTGAGTGTACGGTTGATGCTAGATGCGATCGCTTTTGGATCGCCTTGCTTGAGCAGTTCCCGCGGGTTCTGTTGTGTCATGGGTAGCGCTCTTTTTTTGGGGGGGGTGGAGAGCCGGCAAATAATATTAACCGATCGGCATTCGGCGGACAATATTTATTTACCACATTAACTTCTACTTTGGCATTCTGAGAGTATTTCTAGTATCTATTGACCTTTAGGCCCGCGATCCGGCATCAAGCCCATAGCCGCTATCGAAATTTGTTGTAAAAATTTACAGTAAGGGGCCGATCCTGTGCCCTGTCGCGCATCAGCGAAACAAGCTAGAAAGTTCTATAACTTTGGTTTGCAGGGTTGAGATTTCTTCCCGGCCCCGCTTTAAAGAAGCTTCTAACTCTAGCAGCAAAGGCAAACTTTTTTGCAGTTTTTCTAAGCTGGCGTTCTTGACTTCTTGACGAAAATAGTATACTCGTTTCGGATTGCCGAGATCTAGAGCTTGAGCAATTTTATCATCGCGATCGCCCGCTTGGATCATTGCCTTTACCCACAGCCAAATCCGAAACTTACCAGTCAAGCCAGCCACAATCCTCAAACCAGGCTCGCTGCGGCCAGTTAAGCCTGCCAATAAATCCAAAGCGGCGGAGGTATTGCCCTCGCGAATCGCATCGGCTAGCTGGAAGGTATTTTGGGCGTGACAGTGTACCAGTGCGGCAACTTCCTCCGGGTTCAGAGGTTGGCTGCGGTTGCCCGCAAACAGCAGCAATTTTTCCAGTTCGCTGTATAGCCCGCGGGTATCGCTGCCGATGGATTGGGCCAAAAGTTCGATCGCTGTGGCTGTCAATTTTACGTTCATTTCGCCCGCGACTTGGCGTACCCGCTGGGCTAATTCTTTGTCATTCCAAGGCGGAATCGGCGAAAATTCGCGGACTTCGGTGGCGGACTGGGAAATTAACTTAGTAGATTTGAGCCGGCTGTCGGGTTTTTTGACGGATGTCAGCAGCAGCACGGTGGTAGGGGGAATCACCGGCAGCGTCCGTTCAAATTCGGCTAACAGTTCTGGAGAGCACTGCTGCGTTACAGTCGTATTTGCCAGCCAGACAAAACGGCTGCCAGTACCGAAGGGTGGCGTTAAGGCTCGATCAAGCCCTTCGACCACAGCGTCGGCTCGATCGGCAATAATCTTGTCATAGTTAAAACTAGCCCAGTTGGGGTCGAGGACTGTTTGGCGCAAACTTGTCACAGCCTGCGCGATCGCAAAGTCGTCTTCCCCCCAAAACAGGTAAAGGTGCATGATTTAACGCTCAGTAGCCCAAAAAATCAAAGTTCCAGGTTCCGCAAGTCCAACATATCCTGAATAGGGCTGTTGGAAGCCCGCACCATAATATAAAATTTGGTGTGGGAGTTTGTCACCGCGAGGAAATCAAGATTGGATGATACTTATCAAGCTTACGTAAATCGGGTGGCGCGAATGACGCTGCTGGACTCCTACAAGTCCCAGGTGGAACACATTCAGGAATCTCCAAAATTTAAGCCCGACGAAGCAGGCCGGAGAGATCCTGTACCTTTTCCAGGTTATTCGGTGATTACGCCGCCTGCCGGGGAAGATGCAGAAAATGCTGCATTGTATAGTAATTTGCACTCGATCCAACAACGGCTATTGCAGGAAATAGCGGAGGGTGCGATCGTGGCACTGCCTCCTGATACCTTCCATTTAACCGTAGCCGATTTAATTTGGGACAGCGCTTTTCGAGATGCCTCTGATAAAAATCCAGAATTTGAGGAGCAACTGCGCTCGCGCATGGCCGATCGTTTTGCCGCCTGCAAACCCTTGGCGGGCGGCGCTCCCATTCGCTGGATCGTGTTGGGGTTGATGGTGATGACTAGAGCTGTGGGTGTTTGTTTGGCACCGACGGACGAAAACTCTTACAAGCAAATTCTGGAGTTTCGCCGATCGATCTATCAAAATCCCGATTTAATGGCTTTGGGAATTGAACAGCAATATCATTTTACGGCACACATTACTCTGGGCTATTTTGGGGACACCGGGCCGAACTTAGACCGCGATCGCTTGTGCGCTTTGCTGTCAGAGTTAAACGAGCAATGGCTGGACACGCCGCAAGAACTGTCCGTAAACCGAGTGGAACTACGGAAGTTTGAGGACATGGCTACCTACCTCCGGCAACCGGACTGGCCTGTTTTTGAGTTTTGAGCGATCGTCAAGATCGAGTATGAGGCATTTGGCAGAAGAAATATCAAATATTCTGCCAAATACCTAATACTGGTCGATAACAAGATATGTTGTATCACCTAAAAACAGTATTTTTTGCGCTATTTGCAGTAACGATAGCAAACAATAAAGCAACCCGAACGTCAAAGTTGTCAGAATCATCTCCCCAAGCCCATACTGACCTCGATCGATTCTCAAGCAAAATTGCTGGAAAACTTTGGTCAAGCTAATCAATTGATTATACCCCAAAAGCAGTCGATCGCCGGGCAGTCGCCTTTAAGCCGTAAATAGGATTGTTTACCAGATCGTCGCCGTAGGGCGTAAGACCTGAGAAATTACCGTCCCGAGTCATTTCCCTCCGATCGCAACCATCCTTCCACCAACACCAAGCCAGCCAACCAATTTCCTGCTCTTTTAGCACCGTCAAAAGTGCTTGATAGGTAAAATCATTCTGGGGTAAAGGATTTTCCTTACTGCCATCCAGATCGTAGTAGCAGTATGCGGTTTTCCCCGCGATCGATTCACCTTGCTTGTTGGCGATTTCACCAAAGACGATGGGTAAATTGGCTGCGGTTACTGCATTAAGATGCGACATTCCATCATAACCAGCCCAATAAGCGTGTCCGCTAAACAAAAGATTGCGATTTGGATCGCTATCGACTAATTCCCGACCTATCTTTGCGAACACTTCGATCGAAGTACCGCAATCAGGCGCATCAATCATGATTGGGACTTGCAAGTGTTGTCGAATGCTGGCAATTGCATTCTTATATGACGTTTTATACGCCTCCAATGATTCCACAGAATTGTTCGCCCAACGATAGACACCCAATTCGTTAGCAGGATTAACAATCAGATACCGCTGATGTTTTTTCAATACAGCCAAAACAGGTTCGGAAGTCCACCAAGGAATCACCTGGGTGTTGAGGAGGGTGGCATCGGACTTACAGGTTAAGTCCCACAACCCCAGGAGTGGCACGATTTTGTTCGCCTTGCATTGGGCGAGAAATTTATCCAAGTTTTGCAGCGAATAGGCAGGACGAGTCGGTTGACCGTAATCCTTGTACCATTGGATTCTGACGGCATTGGCTCCTGTTTTTTCCAATTCTGCCAGTTTATCGCTTTGAGGAAAATCCCAGTCATCCAACAGGGGTAGGTTAATTCCTCGCAGGACGATCTTCTGCCCGCTTGAATCAAAAAGATACCGTCCCTTTGTATGAAGTGTATTCTTGGTTTGCGAAGCTTGCCTAGCGGGTTGGGCTAAAACGGCGCGATCGCCAAACAGAATTGCACTTGCTCCTCCAGCAATTAAACCGACACCTGCCTTTAAAAATTGACGGCGGCAAAGCTCATCAGACATGATGTTTTCTCCTTAAATAAAACTTCGAGTAATTTAGGGTTTAGCGGGCGATCGCGCAACAAAAACAATTGGGCTTGTTAGATCGATCGGGAAAACTAACCTAATTGAAATCGGCGATCGCACTAAATGTTTGAAGGTCAGACCTAACCTCATTTCTTGCTCTATAGAAAGCGAAGGAAATAAGCGAGACTGTACTATTTATTTCCAGCATGAAAGCGGATATCGCTTACCGTTCCACGTCGTCCAACCCGTGGTTCTATTGCCTGTGGGTTTGGGCAAATACCATTGATTGCCATCAGCATGGCGGAAGTACAATCCGCCTCGATTGACCTGGCGTGGATTTGTCAGTGGCACCCAGCGCGATCCATTATCGGAAAAGCTGCCCTTCCAGCGCACGCCAGAACTGGTGCTACAAGTGTCACCGTTACAGGTCGTTTGGCTATCATCAACCACATTCCATCTCATGCGGGCCGGCCGCCCGTCGATATTGCAATTCCAATCGCCGCCCCACCAGCCGGCGACTTGGCTGGCGATGGTCGAACTGGAAACGGCAAAGGATAAAGCAATGCCGCAGGATATCGCAATTAGTGAACGTTGCACTATAGTCGTCATGGAATTATTGCTCATGTTGGGAACCTCTCTTTTGACTCTTTATTTATTACTCAGCAGTCTGCACCAGATTTTTTTTAAACTTGATTATGGGTAAACAGGCAGAGAAGCAAAGTTCTATAGTGAGCCTAAATCACTTGTACAAATAGGTAGGGGTAGGCACGGGGGCGCTACCCCTACCTACCGGGGCGGGCACGCTGACAGGTGTAGGTTTTTTACAACTAGGAGGAGTTACAAGCATAAAAGGCATCCACAGGAGTGTGAGGGAAGGAACTCCAA